>CAYTAM010000008.1:0-18225 GCA_964435685.1 uncultured Methylophaga sp.
CAAGTTTTAGTCTAGGACGTCTTGGCATTTTTTCTTCCTTTCTTAAGTTACAATCAAACTATAACATTAAAGGTGGTCTGTCCCCTATTATTCCCTATTATTCCTATTATTCCTATTATTCGAGAAATTGATACTAAATGAGTCTTCTTAGCAAGCCCTTAAAATAGCTTCCCGCTAAATATTTATTGCTACGCTACTAAGATCAAATTCGGCACTGGCTAAATAAATAATAAAATCACAACTATTCCCCGTATAAATATCTAGAATTCACTTTAACTTTCAACGCCACTTTTTTGATAAGAAAGCAGTCTTTTTCAGCCGCTAACATACCCCTGTTCCCGCATTAATAAAATAACGCTAAGTCATTGACAGCAAAAGAGGATTTTGTTTGTTTTGATGCTTGACACACCCTGCCCTCACTCCTATAGTGTTTGAAAGTGGGTAAAAGTGGGTAAAAGTGGATCAGGTTTTTAAAGGGTAATCATGTTTCGAGGCGTAGCAACATTTAATCTGGATGCAAAAGGACGGATGGCGATCCCAGCCAAATTCCGTAAGCTTGTTGATGCCTGTTGTGAAGGCCGTTTGGTGGTGACCATCGATCATAGTGATCATTGTTTACAAATATATCCTTTGCCTGAATGGGAAAATGTTGAGAAAAAATTATCTGCACTGCCTAGTTTAAACCCTCAAGTGCGTAAATTAAAGCGAATGTTGTTAGGTTATGCCACCGAATGTGAAATGGATAATAACGGCCGTATTTTATTGCCAGCCAAATTACGTGAATTTGCCAACTTAACAAAAAGCACGGTGATGATTGGGCAGGGCAATAAGTTTGAATTGTGGGATGAAGAAACGTGGAATGCGTTAATGGATGAATGTCTGATCGAGAATTTTGACGGCATATTGTCGACCGAATTAGAAAACCTCTCTATTTAGGGATTGACATGACTGCACCTACTGAACATTTACCTGTCTTACTCACCGAGACAGTTGCCTCCCTTGATGTGAAAGCTGACGGTATTTACGTTGATGGCACCTTTGGTCGTGGAGGTCATGCACGCGCGGTATTATCTGAATTATCAGCACAAGGCCAGCTCTTAGGATTGGATAAAGATCCTGCTGCCATTGCTGCTGGTCAGTTACTAGCGGAAAATGATGCTAGGTTCAGTATTGAACAGTGTTCGTTTGCAGAGCTGGCCACACCGATTAATGCGCGTTTATGGCAGGGCAAAGTCGATGGCATTTTATTGGACATTGGCGTGTCATCACCCCAGATTGATGTAGCAGAACGTGGCTTTAGTTTTCAAAAAGATGGCCCTTTAGATATGCGGATGAACCCTGATGTGGGCATCAGTGCGGCGCAGTGGTTAGCAAAAGCTGATATGGCTGACATTGAAGTGGTCATAAAAACATTGGGTGAAGAGCGCTATGGTAAACGTATTGCTCGTGCTATTGTTGAAACGCGCGAACACACGCCGATCACAACCACCAAACAATTAGCTACGCTAGTTGATAAGGCTAGCCCATCACGGGAGAGAAACAAACATCCGGCGACGCGTACTTTTCAAGCGATTCGCATCTATATAAATAATGAGCTGGAAGATTTAAAAGCAGGTTTAGAGCAGGCTTTAGATGTGTTGGCTGTTGGCGGTCGTTTGGTGGTGATCAGTTTTCATTCCTTAGAAGATAGAATCGTAAAACGATTTTTCCGTGATCAAGCGCTAGGTGATGACTATCCTGCTGACTTTCCTATTAGAGCGGCTGATCTTAATCCGCGTGTTCGTTTGATTGGTAAAGCCATTAAAGCAGGTGAGGCAGAACTAGCTGTTAATCCAAGAGCGCGCAGTGCGGTATTACGTGTGGTGGAGAAATTGGCATGAGCATCCGTAGCCAATTACAATCACTGCGCGTATTGAATCCGGCGATTTGGATGTTGC
Source organism: uncultured Methylophaga sp. (assembly GCA_964435685.1). Classification (GTDB taxonomy): domain Bacteria; phylum Pseudomonadota; class Gammaproteobacteria; order Nitrosococcales; family Methylophagaceae. The sequence goes on from CAYTAM010000008.1 coordinate 1,938, forward strand.
TAGCGGTTATGGCTTCTGCGGTGGCAGTTGTTTATAGCAAACATGTAGCGCGAACAGAATTTGTGGTATTGCAAAGCTTGGAACAACAACGCGATATGCTCAATGAAGAATGGGGTCGTTTATTATTAGAGCAGAGCACATGGGCAAGCCCTAGCAATGTTGAGCGGCAAGCTATTAAACGCTTAAATATGATTGTACCAACAGCCGATATGACCGTGGTGATTAAGCCATGAGCCGTCGGCGTACTGAAATCAAGCATATAGCTAGCTGGAGGCTCAATTTAGTGCGGCTAGTGTTTCTTGGTTTGTTATTGGTTTTAGGCTGGCGTTTAGTTGATATTCAAGTTTTGAATGCTGATTTTTTACGTAGTCAGGGAGATGCACGGCATATTCGGGACGTGCCTGTTGTAGCGCACCGAGGCATGATTTTAGATCGCCACGGTGAGCCTTTGGCGGTTAGTACACCGGTTCATTCAGTGTGGTTAAATCCACAACAGACAGCCAGTGACAATGCCCAATTAAAAACCTTAGCCAAGTTACTTAATATTAGACACAGTGTTATTACTAAAAAAATCACCGGTAATAAAACAAAAGAATTTGTTTATTTAAAACGTCGGATCCCCCCAGAACTGGCAGCAGAAGTTAAACAGCTTGATATAGCGGGTGTGGCACTGCAACGCGAATATAAACGCTATTATCCGGTGGGCGAGGTGGCATCACACTTATTAGGATTTACCAATATTGATGATAACGGCCAAGAAGGGCTGGAGTTAGCCTATGATAATGTGTTGTCAGGTGCTCCGGGCGTGCAACGGATGATGCGGGATAGTCGTGGCACTTTTGTAAGTGGTGGCGAACAAATCAAACCGACTAAGGCAGGCGAGAATATCAGTTTAAGTATTGATTTACGTCTGCAACATTTAAGTTATCAATCACTTAAATCTACAGTCAATAAATATAATGCACGTTCAGGATCGGCTGTTATTTTAGATGTGAGAACAGGTGAAATATTGGCAATGGTAAACCAGCCGGCTTTTAATCCTAATAATCGCCGTGGTTTAAAAGTGAGTAATTTTCGTAATCGTGCGGTAACGGATCTATTTGAACCCGGTTCACTGGTAAAACCGTTTACGGTTACCAATGGTCTGAAATCAGGAGAATTTACCAAGAGTACGATTATTGATACACGACCAGGGCTATTAACAGTCAGTGGTCATACCATTAAAGATTTTCGCAATTATGGTGAAATCAATATTGAAACATTGATTCAAAAGTCAAGCAATGTCGGGGCGAGTAAAATTGCCTTAGCACTGAAGCCTGACCAATTATGGCAAGGTTTTTCTGCTTTTGGTTTGGGCGAACCCACGGGTGCTTATTTCCCAGGTGAAGCAGTGGGAACTTTGCCTGATCCCCGATCATGGCGAGAGCTTGATCGTGCGGTTTTAGCGTATGGTTATGGTTTAGCAACATCAACTTTACAAATAGCACGCGCTTATATGGTGTTAGCAAATGGCGGCATTTTACAGCCGGTTAGTTTTATTAAAATGGATGAAGCACCTACAGGGCGACGGGTATTTTCACGTGAGATCATGCAGCAAGTGTTGAGCATGATGGAAACGGTTGTACAACAGGGCGGTACGGCAATAAAGGCGGCAGTAGAAAATTATAGCGTTGCAGGTAAAACAGGTACTGTTAGGAAAGCCATACGAGGAGGCTATGCCGAAGATCACTATTTATCCTTATTTGCAGGCGTTATTCCTGCTAGTAACCCCCGTTTAGTTATGGTGGTGGTGGTGGATGATCCGCAAGGTGACAAATATTACGGCGGCTTAATTGCAGCGCCGGTATTTTCTGAAGTGATGGCAGGTGCAATGCGTTTATTGAATGTTGCTCCCGATAATTTGCCAACAACACGTTTGCAGCTGGTACAAAAATGATTACGGTTAATAAACAATCATTAACTAGTTTATTAGTCGGTATGCTGGCTGATCCTTCGGTGTTAGAAAATATTCAGATCTCAGCTATTAGCTTAGATAGCCGACGCGTTGAAGCGGGAGGCTTATTTTTATCATTATCAGTAGATAGTTCACAACGTCTCAGCTATTTAGAACACGCTATTTCTTTGGGTGCAACTGTGGTGCTTTATGAGCAACATCATGACTTAACATCGAGTGAAATAGCGCTGTTAGCAAAACAAAATATAGCGGCGTATGCGATTAAAGATTTAGCAGAGAAAGCCGGCGAAATTGCAGCACGCTTTTATGGTCACCCCTCAATGGCATTGACGATTATTGCAGTCACTGGCACCAATGGTAAAACATCGGTCAGCCAGTTTATTGCACAAAGTTTAGAGTTGCTAGAGTTGCCTTGTGGCATTATTGGGACTCTTGGGGTGGGTCGATTAAACAGTTTATCCAATACGGGTATGACAACTCCCGACCCCGTTACCTTACAGGGTATTTTAGCGGGGTTTTGTCAGCAGAACATCAACTATGCAGTGATTGAAGCGTCATCCCATGCTTTAGATCAAGGCCGCCTAAATAATGTAATGATTGATGTGGCTGTGTTAACAAATTTGACTAGAGATCACCTTGATTATCACAAAACCATGGCTAATTACGCGGCAGCGAAAGCACGTCTATTTAATTTTCCTAGTGTTAAAACAGCCATTATAAATAGTGCAGATAGTTTCGGACAGACTTTAATAACTACATTATCCGCAATGGCTGGTATTACAGTTTGCAGTTATAACAGCCAAGATGTTGATGCCAATCTTTATGTAAAAAATAGCCAAACAACACAGCAAGGTTTGCAGTTTGATGTAGGCAGTGATTTCGGATCGGCAGCAATAAAAAGCACTCTTTTAGGCCATTTCAATATTGATAACTTACTGGCGACTATGGGCAGTTTGCTGGCTATCGGAATTTCATTCGATAAGGTTAGCCATGCCATTGAACACTGCCATTCGGTTGATGGTCGGATGCAATCTTATGGTGAGCAACCACAACTTGTAGTTGATTTTGCTCATACACCAGATGCGCTAACACAAGCTTTGCAATCATTGCGTGTTCATCTGCCCGCCGAGGGACAGTTATGGTGTGTGTTTGGTTGTGGTGGTGATCGTGATATGGGTAAGCGTGCTGAAATGGGTGGTAGTGCTGAACATTATGCTGACAAAGTGGTATTGACTGATGACAACCCGCGTAGTGAAGATCCTGCTTTGATTATCAGTAATATTTTATCAGGCATTACAACACCCGAAAATATATATATTGAACATGATCGTAAATTGGCTATTGCTTATGCAATTTCACATGCCAAACCCGATGATATTGTGCTGGTGGCAGGTAAAGGGCATGAGCAATATCAAGAAATATTAGGCGTGAAGCATCCTTTTAGTGATGCCGATGTTGTTATGGAGTCTCTGAACAAGTGATGAACTCATATCTCACACCCAAAATATCCAGTTGCTGCGTTAAAAAACTTGGCAATAGCACACTATTAGTTGCGTTTTTCGCCTTAAAACTGAACATTTTTGACGCAAGCTATTTATCTTGGCGGTTACTTTATTTCGTCGATAACTTATTCAGAGGCTCCCTATGGAAATACTAGCAGCAAATGACAAACAAGGTCACAGCATAAGAGTGGGGGTATAAAATGGAAATTCGTCTTTCCGAGCTAGTAGCATTATTAGCTTGTGAGCTGTCATTTACTGATTGTGTGGTTGCGGGCACGGCTATTGATAGTCGAAAAGTAGAATTAAACACTTTATTTGTAGCACTTCAAGGGCAATATGCTGATGGTCATGATTATATTGCAGCTGCACGGCAAGCCGGTGCTTGTGCGGCATTAGTTGCTAGTCAGCAAGAGGATGCGTTGCCGCAGTTGGTGGTAGCAGATGTAGTGATTGCTTTTGGAAAAATAGCCACATACTGGCGTCAGCACAGCGATGCTAAAGTGATAGCAATCACGGGTAGTAATGGCAAAACTACGGTCAAAGAAATGGTGACAGCCATTACCAAACAATGTGGTTTAGTGACAGCCACTCAAGGCAACCTAAATAATGAACTGGGTGTGCCACTAACATTAACGCGCCTCACCGACTCAACAGATTATGCGGTGATTGAAATGGGTGCAAATCATGCCGGTGAAATTGCGGGACTAGTGGCAATGGCTACCCCCGATGTTGCCTTAATCAATAATATAGGTGCGGCACATCTTGAAGGCTTTGGTAGTATTGAGGGCGTAGCAAAAGCTAAAGCGGAGATTTATGCTGGCTTAGCGCAGCAAGCGATTGCAGTGGTCAATAATGATATGTCCTTTGTTGACAGTTGGCAGGCAGAATTGGCGGGCAAACAAATCATTAGTTTTGCGATGGAGCAGGATGCGGATATCACTGTTCAGGATTTACATATTGATCCCGATGCCAGTCATTTTATGGTGAAGCTCGACGATGAACTTCATCATGTCAACTTGCCTCTGCCAGGCTTGCATAATGTGGCTAATGCCTTAGCCGCTATTGCAGTAACTAAGGCTTTGGATATTCCTGCCTCAGCTATGGTACGAGGGCTGTCATCAATGATAAGTGTGCCACATCGTTTGCAACTGCGTGTAGGTATTAATGGTTCACATTTATTAGATGATAGTTATAACGCTAACCCTAGTTCATATCAACCAGCATTACAGGCCTTGCTGGCTTTCCATAGTCAACACTGGATAGTGCTGGGTGACTTTTCTGAGTTGGGTGCTGATAGTGAAACCGTTCATTATCAAATGGGGCTTGATGCCAAAGAGGTAGGCGTAACGCGCTTGTGGACAATAGGCGAACAAAGTCAGCAAGCAAGCAAGGCATTTGGCGAAGGCGCTCAACATTTTGAACATATACCTGCATTAAAACAACAGTTAGAAAATGACTTGATAGAGGGCGTGACCTGTTTGATAAAAGGATCACGTTTTATGCAATTAGATCAGTTGGCTGATGCCTTAGCAGTCGAGGGGGAAGTCTAATGTTATTAACACTCAGTGAATATTTAACTCAGTTTCATAGTGGCTTTACTGTATTCCAATATTTAACGCTACGTTCAATTTTGGGCGTAATGACAGCATTAGGCATCGCCTTAATTATTGGTCCTACTATGATCCGCCACCTTAGTTTTAAACAGATTGGCCAAGTGGTGCGAGATGATGGTCCTGAATCACATTTGAGTAAAGCCGGTACACCGACCATGGGAGGTGCGCTAATATTAGTGGCTATTTCAGTCAGCACACTGTTATGGGCTGATTTGACGAATAAATATATCTGGGTAGTTTTGCTGGTAACACTAGGCTTCGGCGCTATTGGTTTTGTTGATGATTACATTAAATTAGTACGACAAGACCCACAAGGTTTAAAAAGCCGCTATAAATACTTTTGGCAATCAGTTGTCGGTGCAGCTGCGGCAATATTTTTATTTATGACAGCGAGTATACCCGCAGAAACAGAGCTTATTATTCCCTTTTTCAAGAATATTATTATCCCAATGGGTGCGTGGTATATGTTGTTAACGTATCTAGTGATTGTCGGTACCAGTAATGCGGTGAATTTAACCGATGGGCTAGATGGTTTGGCCATTATGCCGGTAGTAATGATTGCAGCGGCACTAGGTTTGTTTAGCTATTTAACAGGTCATGCAGAGTTCGCGCGTTATCTAGCTATTCCCCATATTGCGGGTGCGGGAGAGCTCACAGTGTTTTGTGCGGCAATGATCGGTTCTGGCTTAGGTTTTTTGTGGTTTAACACCTATCCTGCCCAAGTATTTATGGGGGATATTGGCGCCTTAGCTTTAGGAGCCGCGTTGGGAACTGTTGCCGTGTTGGTACGGCAAGAACTGGTATTGCTGATTATGGGGGGGATTTTTGTGGTGGAAACCTTATCGGTAGTAGTGCAAGTAGTGTCATATAAAATGCGCGGAAAACGGGTGTTTTTGATGGCACCTATCCACCACCATTATGAATTAAAAGGTTGGCCAGAACCCCGGATCATTGTGCGGTTTTGGATCATTACGGTGTTCCTAATACTCGTTGGTTTAGCGAGCTTGAAACTAAGATGAACTCAATGGCTACTGAAATCATCCAACATCAATCCATTGTAATAGTGGGCTTAGGTAAAACGGGCGTGTCGTGTGCGCGGTTTTTGTCTGAAAAGGGTTATATGATTGCGATGATGGATAGCCGTAAGCAACCACCCGAGTTAGGCACAATTCAGCAACAATTTCCTGATATTTTAATAAAAACAGGTGGTTTTGATGCGACTTGGATGCAGCAGGCTGACATGATTGTATTAAGTCCAGGTGTTGATCCACGCCATGCAGATATTGAGGCTGCAAAACAAAGTGGTGTTGAAATTGTAGGTGATGTGGAATTATTTGCACGCTATGCTAACGCGCCAATCGTAGCTATTACCGGATCTAATGGCAAAAGTACGGTGACCACATTACTTGCTGAGATGGCACAACAAGCAGACCGAAACATTAAAGTAGGCGGTAATTTAGGTACACCCGCTTTAGATTTGATTACAGAACCGGCGCCTGATTTTTATATTGTAGAGCTATCTAGTTTTCAGTTAGAAACAGTCAGTTCATTGAATGCTTTTGCATCAGTTGTACTCAATATAAGCCCCGATCATATGGATCGTTATGATAGCCAACAAGATTATCAAAATACCAAAGCAAAAATATACAGTGGCGATGGCGTTATGGTGATCAATGTGGATGATGCTTTTGTAAGGCAATTGCCACGACAAGGGCGAAATACCATTACCTTTGGTTCAAATGCTGACTTTAGCCTTATTACTAAACAGGGTAAGCAATGGTTAGCAGAGCAAGGTTTGCCGCTAATTGAAGTCAATAAGCTGAAAATTATTGGCAAGCATAATATCGACAATGCATTAGCTGCTTTAGCATTGGCTAGTGCAATTGCACTGCCAATGCCAGCTATGTTAACAGCGTTACAGCAATATTCAGGCTTAGCACATCGTTGTCGTCTAGTGGGTGACAATAAGGGTGTACGTTGGTTTAATGATTCCAAGGCAACCAATGTAGGAGCATGTATTGCTGCCATAGAAGGTCTTGCTGATACAGGCAATATTATATTGATTGCGGGTGGAGTGGCTAAAGAGCAAGATTTTTCAGAATTAACACACTCATTACAACAATATGTTCGGGCAGTAATTTTATTGGGAGAAGATGGCGAATTAATTTTAGAGTCTATTCCTAAGCAGCTTGAAATATATTCTGTGACAACATTGCAAGATGCAGTGTCAACAGCAAATGAGATTGCGGTAGCCGGTGACAACGTATTACTATCACCCGCTTGTGCCAGTTTTGATATGTTTAGTGGCTATGCCGAGCGTGGTGATATGTTTGAAGCTTTAGTCAGGGAGCATTGTCTATAATGGCTCCGCTGATACTCGATCGTAAATTATTGTTTGTGGTTACCAGCTTATTGGCACTAGGTTTAGTAATGGTGGCTTCTGCATCCATTAGTACTGCCGCCGCCAAATTGGATCAGCCTTTCTATTATTTCAACCGGCAATCTATTTTCGCAGTAATCGGGCTTATTTCGGCTTGGGCGGCACTATCGGTTCCCTTATCATTCTGGCAGAGAAATGCACCTTATTTACTGATGGCGGGCATTGTATTATTAGTATTGGTGCTCACACCAGTGGGGCGTGAAGTGAATGGTAGTAAACGTTGGTTGCCATTAGGCCCTATTAATATGCAAGTGGCAGAATTCATTAAATTATTTGCTATTATCTATATTGCAGATTATTTGCAACGTCATCACGCTCAATTACGCGGTTCATTTTTCAAAGTGACCGGACCTTTATTTTTGCTTGGGATTACTGCCATCTTGCTGTTATTACAACCTGACTTGGGTTCGGTGGTGGTAATTTTATCAGTGGTATTAGCGATGATGTTTTTAGGGGGCGCACGATTAGATGTGTTTTTAACCTTGATGGTGATATTGGCGGGGTTATTTTCATTGATGATTTGGTTGGTGCCATGGCGATTAGAACGTCTACAAAGCTTTATGGATCCTTGGGCAGACCCTTTTGGCAGTGGTTTTCAACTCACACAAGCTTTAATTGCTTTTGGGCGCGGCGATTGGCTCGGTGTAGGCTTGGGTAGTAGTATGCAGAAATTATTCTATTTGCCTGAAGCACACACCGACTTTTTATATTCAATTTTGGCCGAAGAACTAGGGCTTATTGGAGCAATGAGCGTATTGGTTTTATTTGCAGCATTGATCTGGCGAGCATTTACTATCGGGCGTGCAGCCGAATTAGCAGGCCAAGTATTTGCATCACAAATTGCGTATGGCATTGGGCTTTGGTTGGGGCTGCAGGCCTTTGTCAATATGGGTGTTAATATGGGCGTATTGCCCACGAAAGGGCTGACTTTACCTTTAATGAGTTATGGTGGTAGCAGCTTAGTGGTTGTCTGTATTGCTATCGCCTTATTGTTTCGTGTTGATCTTGAAACGCGTTATCCCGAAAGATCAGCTGTGAGAGTGAAACGATGACGCTTCAAGTGTTGATTATGGCGGGTGGCACCGGTGGACATGTATTCCCTGCACTGGCTGTGGCAGACGTATTAACAAAACGTGGCGCGGATATTATATGGATGGGAACGGCAAAAGGCATTGAAGCCAAGCTGGTTGTCGAGGCGGGCTATCCATTACACTATGTTCAGGTGCAAGGTTTACGTGGTAACGGGACTGTAGGTTGGATCTTAGCGCCGTTTAAACTGCTCAAAGCAGTATTTGAATCTTTGAAAATAATTTATCAAATTAAACCTGATGTGGTGTTAGGGCTAGGTGGCTTTGCCTCAGGCCCTGGCGGTGTAGCAGCATGGCTGTTAACAAAGCCTTTGGTGATCCATGAACAAAATGCGATCCCAGGTTTAACAAATCGTCTACTTGCCTATCTTGCCAAACGAGTTTTAAGCGGATTTCAAAATAGTTTTGATGAGAAAGTTAAAGCGCAGTGGGTAGGTAATCCTGTGCGTGATAGCATTGCAACATTACCGAAACCGACGGAGCTGGTAGCGAAAAAGTCAACAATTCACCTCCTTATTCTAGGGGGCAGTTTGGGTGCCAGAACATTGAATATGGTGGTGCCGAGGGCGCTAGCATTACTCAATAAGCAACAACTGCCACAAGTAATACATCAATGTGGACAGCAACATACTAGTAGCTGCCAATATGTTTATGATGATGTCAAAATAACAGCACAGGTTCGTCCTTTTATTAGTGATATGGCAGCCGCTTATCAATGGGCTGATTTAGTGATATGTCGGGCGGGAGCCTTAACCATTGCAGAACTCACAGCAGTAGGTGTGGGCTCGATCTTGGTACCTTATCCTCATGCGGTTGATGATCATCAGGCTCATAATGCCTCTGCGTTGGTTCAATCTGGCGGTGCTGTTATTATTAATGAGTGTGAGTTGACAGCTGAATTGTTAGCACAGCAGCTTCAGCGTTTAATCAGCGATAGAAAACAGTTGCTTATTATGGCGATAACTGCACGTAGTCAGGCTAAAACGGAAGCCGCACACCTTATCAGTGATATTTGTCAGGAGGTGGCTAATGGATAAGCTGCTCTCTGTAATGCAAAGCCGTGTAAAACATATCCACTTTATTGGTATTGGTGGTGTGGGTATGGGCGGCATTGCCGAAGTGTTACTTAATTTAGGTTATAAAATATCTGGCTCGGATATTCAGCAAAATGCCCTAATCAAACATTTGCGCCAGCTAGGTGCAACGGTGATGATTGGTCATGATGGCAAGCACTTATCGGACACCGATGTGGTGGTGGTGACTACAGCGATTAATGCTGAAAACCCTGAGTTATTAGCGGCAAGAGAACGTCGTATTCCGATAGTGCCACGAGCCGAAATGTTAGCTGAGTTGATGCGTTTCAGTTATGGCATTGCAGTAGCGGGAACACATGGTAAAACGACCACAACCAGTTTATTGGCAGCACTATTAAGTGAGGGCGAATTAGATCCTACTTTTGTTATTGGCGGTCGATTAAATAGTGCAGGCAGTAATGCACGCTTGGGCAGTGGTCGCTATCTGGTTGCAGAAGCAGATGAAAGCGATGCGTCATTCTTATATTTACAACCAGTAATTGCCGTTGTTACCAATATTGATGAAGATCATATGGCTACTTATGAAGGGGATTTTAATAAATTAAAAGCTACCTTTATTGAGTTTTTACATCATTTGCCATTTTATGGACTGGCAGTCATGTGCATTGATGATCCAGTAATAAATGAGATTTTGGATGAAATCACACGGCCTATTTTAAGTTATGGCAGTAGTGATAATGCCGACTTCCAATTAACAAAGTTACATCAAGCGCAAGGCATAAGCCATTTTACTATTATTGATAAAGCCAACGACCAACAATTTGATATTATACTTAATATGCCTGGTAAGCATAATGCCTTAAATGCAACTGCAGCACTGGCAATTGCTAGAAATTTAGGGGTGTCAATTGAGGCCTGTCAGCGCGCTTTAAATAATTTTGCGGGCATTGGTCGCCGCTTTAACATTATGGGTGAGTTGGAGCTTAATACAGGTAAAGTATTGCTAATTGATGATTATGGTCATCACCCTACAGAGCTTACTGCAACCATTGCCGCGACTAAAGCAAGTTGGCCTGATCGCCGAGTGGTAGTGGTGTTTCAGCCGCATCGTTATAGTCGAACGCGTGATTTATTCGATGATTTTGCCCAAGTGCTGTCAACCGTTGATGTATTAGTGATGTTAGAAGTATATCCAGCAGGAGAAACATTAATTGCAGGGGCAGACAGTAAAAGCTTATGCCGTGCTATTCGTTTGCGTGGGCAAGTTGAGCCTGTATTCGCCGAAAATGAGCAGGTACTTTATGAAATTTTGCCAGGGCTACTCAGTGATGGTGATGTTTTACTCACATTAGGTGCGGGTGATATTGGCAGCATGGCACGTCAGTTAGAAGTGCGGTTAGGAGGGCAAAAATAATGGTTGCTTTGCCGAATACATTGCATGGCGAATTACGCATTAATGAGCCGTTAGCTAAGCATACTTCATGGCGTGTAGGAGGGGTTGCCCAACAATTTTATCGCCCTGCTAATGCAGAAGATTTGGCTGTATTTTTGGCTCAGTTACCTAGGTCTGAACAGGTACTTTGGTTGGGTTTGGGTAGTAATCTATTAGTGCGTGACGGTGGCTTTGCCGGTACGGTGATTGCCACTGCCGGTGTATTGAAGGCATTAGCAATAGTGGGAAATACGGTTGATGCGGAGGTGGGCGTTTATTGCAGTAGCTTAGCCAGAAAATGTGCCCGAGCGGGCTTAACCGGAGCCTCATTCTTAGCCGGTATTCCTGGCACATTAGGTGGTGCATTAGCGATGAATGCCGGTGCGCATGACAGTGAAACATGGCAATTAGTATCGCATGTAACCACCGTTGATCGCCAAGGTGTATTACGACAACGTTTCCCCAAAGATTTTACCGTGTCATATCGCCATGTGGATATACCTGAAGGTGAATGGTTTGTGTCAGCACAATTAACACTAGCACAAGGTGATGCGAAAATAGAAGCCGCTGAGATTAAAGCACTGCTAAAACGCCGTAATATGACACAGCCAACCAATCAACCTTGTGCGGGCTCTGTTTTTCGTAATCCAGAAAATGATTTTGCAGGTCGTTTGATTGAAAGTATGGGCTTAAAAGGATTGAGTATGGGTGGTGCCAGTGTGTCAGCAAAACATGCTAACTTCATTGTTAACGACGGAACGGCAACAGCCGCAGATATTGAAGCCTTGATAGTGCTAGTACAACAGAAAGTTGAGCAAGAGCACGGTGTTAGATTGCAAGCAGAAGTGCATATCGTAGGCGAGGTCACCTAATGGATCATGCCGTGTTGACATCAACGCAATTTGGCAAGGTCGCTGTAATAATGGGCGGTTGTTCTGCTGAGCGAGATATATCCTTAATGAGTGGGCAGGCGGTGTTGACGGCACTTTTAACACAGGGAGTTGACGCATATAAAGTGGATGCAGCTAATGGTATAAGCAGCCAATTACAAACAGGTAAATTTGATCGTGCATTTATTATTTTGCATGGTCGTGGTGGCGAAGATGGTGAGATCCAAGGTGTATTAGAGGCGTTATCCATTGCTTATACTGGCAGCGATATCACCGGTGCAGTGTTATCAATGAATAAAATGATCAGCAAGCAAATCTGGCTACAGCAAGGTTTGCCAACAGCAGACTTTGAGCAAGTGACTAGCAATACCAAGCTTGAAGAACTGGTATTACGAATAGGTTTACCCCTCTTTATTAAGCCAGTGAATGAAGGCTCCAGTATTGGCATGACTAAAGTTAACTCTGTCGATGAATTGGCGCAAGCCATTACGCTAGCAATGCAATATGATACTGAAGTGATTGCTGAGCAATACATTGATGGTGAGGAATATACAGTCGCAATCCTGAACGATATTGCCTTACCGATAATTCAATTAAAAACACCCAATGAATTTTATGATTTTGAGGCGAAATATCACGCAACTACGACAGAGTATTTGTGTCCCTGCGATTTAACAGAACAACAACAACAGTATTGCCAACAAGTTGCGATTGATGCCTTTAATGCCTTACGGATGAAGGGCTGGGGTCGAATTGATTTTATGCGCGATAAGGCAGGACAGTTTTATGTGCTTGAAGCAAACAGTATTCCAGGAATGACCGATCATAGTTTAGTGCCGATGGCAGCTAAGCAAGCAGGTTTATCGTTTGCTGATTTAGCAGTAAAGATCTTGGCAACAAGCATGGAGGGCACTGACTAATGGTGAGAAAGACAAAGCGTGGAGCAAGTCGCAAGCAGCAGAAAAAACAACGTCAGCCTATCGCTTGGAACAAGTTGATACAAGCTGTGGCAATTGCTCTACCTTTGATTGCAATGATAGCAATCGTGAACTATAGCCAACAAACGGCAAAGTTACCGATATTACATGTCACCGTAGAAGGAAATTTCGAACATGTTAATAGAGAGGCATTAGTTAAGGCTGTTACGCCTTATGCAACTGGTAGTTTTTTAAGTGTAGATGTGGCAAGTTTGAGAGTAGCTGGTGAAGCACTGCCTTGGGTTAAACAGGTTCAAGTAAGGCGTGTTTGGCCAGATAGCTTGCACTTGATTATTGAAGAACAAGTAGCGGTAGCAAGATGGAAAGAGAACTGGTTGGTAAATCAACAGGGTGAAATATTTTTAGCAGAGAAAGATGAGTTTCCGGCTGGGTTAGCAACACTAGAAGGCCCGCAGTATAGTCATGAGCTAGTTGTACTACGCTATAAAAGCATGGCAAATAAATTGGCTAAACAAGGCTTGGTGATAAGCCACCTAAAAATGGATCAGCGTCGGGCTTGGAGTCTGATACTGAGTAATGGCATAAAAGTGATCTTAGGACGCGCAAATAGTGAACAACGGTTTGCACGTTTTATCCGTGTTTATCAACATGAGTTAAAAAAATATAACACGCAAATTGCAGTGCTGGATATGCGGTATACCAATGGTTTATCGGTGATTTGGAAACAAGGGCAACAACCTAATTTTAGCGGAACAGTCTAATGACAAAGAAAACAGAAAGAGAATTAATCGTAGGCCTAGATATTGGTACGTCAAAAGTGGTGGCAATCGTTGCTGCACCCATTGCTGACGCGGGACCTAAGGAGAATTCATTAGAGATTATTGGCATCGGTTCTCATCCCGCACGTGGCATGAAAAAAGGGGTGGTGGTCAATATTGAATCTACTGTGCAATCAATTCAACGTGCGGTTGAAGAAGCTGAATTAATGGCGGGCTGTCAGATCCACTCGGTTTTTGTGGGGATTGCAGGTAGCCATATTCGAAGCTTAAACTCACATGGTACAGTTGCTATTGGTGATAAAGAAGTAGTTCAAAGTGATGTTGAACGCGTACTCGATGCCGCCAAAGCGGTTCACTTTCCAGGTGATCAACAGTTACTACATGTAATACCTCAAGAATTCATTATTGATAATCAAGAAGGTATTCGTGAACCGATCGGCATGTCAGGCGTACGCCTTGAAGCAAAAGTACATTTAATTACCGGTGCGGTCAGTGCAGCACAAAATATCACTAAATGTATTGAACGCTGTGGTTTAACAGTAGACGGCATCATTTTAGAACAAATGGCATCTAGCTATTCAGTGTTAGACCAAGATGAAAAAGATCTAGGCGTTTGCTTGGTTGATATTGGTGGCGGCACAACAGATATTGCCGTGTTTATTGATGGGGCGATCCGTCATACCGCTGTTATTCCCATTGCAGGCGATCAAGTGACCAATGATATTGCTGTGGCACTACGTACGCCAATACAGTATGCCGATGAAATTAAAATTAAATACGCTTGTGCATTAACACAATTGGCAAGGGAAGATGAAACCATTGAAGTGCCCAGCGTCGGTGACAGGCCTCCTAGAAAATTAGCACGACAAACATTGGCTGAAGTGGTTGAACCGCGCTATGAAGAACTATTAATGCTGATCCAAGCTGAACTGCGCCGTAGTGGTTTTGAAGAAATGCTGGCAGCAGGTGTGGTGTTGACGGGTGGTAGCTCAAAAATGGAAGGCGTTATTGAGCTGGCGGAAGAGGTGTTTCACCTTCCGGTGAGGCTAGGTTTACCACAGCATGTGGGAGGCTTAGTTGATGTGGTGAGAAACCCAATACATGCCACAGGTGTGGGGCTGCTGTTATTTGGTAATGAAGAAGATGAAAATGGACAATCAACATCAAAAACAGGTGGTGGCTTTCAAGTAATGATGGAACGAATGAAAAGTTGGTTCCAGGGTAATTTTTAGAAATCAGAAAATAATAGTTAATAATTTAAGGCAACAACTGAAGGAGATAGCAATGACATTTGAATTAATTGATACATACACACAAAACGCGGTAATTAAGGTAATTGGTGTGGGCGGAGGCGGAGGCAATGCGCTAGAACATATGGTAGTAAATGAAATCAAAGGTGTAGATTTTATTTGTGCTAATACCGATGCACAGGCATTACGAAAAAGTTCTGCAACTACGCAATTACAGCTAGGAACGGATATTACTAAAGGTTTAGGCGCAGGTGCTAATCCTGATGTAGGTCGCCAAGCAGCCTTAGAAGATCGTGAGCGTATTATGGAGGTGATTAGTGGTGCCGATATGATCTTTATTGCCGCAGGAATGGGGGGTGGCACTGGTACCGGTGCAGCACCAGTGGTTGCCCAAGTTGCCAAAGAGATGGGTATATTGACGGTTGCTGTAGTGACAAAACCCTTCCCATTTGAAGGTGCAAAACGTTTAAAAATAGCTAATGCAGGTATAGATGAATTAGGGCAGCATGTTGACTCGCTGATTACTATTCCGAACGAAAAATTAATTGCAGTTTTGGGTAAGGAAATGAGTTTGCTCAATGCCTTTAAGGCAGCAAATGATGTGTTGTTGGGGGCAGTACAAGGTATTGCAGAGCTGATCACGCGTGAAGGCATGATCAATGTCGATTTTGCTGATGTACGTACTGTTATGTCAGAAATGGGCATGGCGATGATGGGAACCGGTAAAGCAACGGGCGAGAATCGTGGAATAGAAGCGGCACGTCATGCGGTGTCTAGTCCGTTATTAGAGGATGTAGATCTATCCGGTGCACGTGGAGTGCTTGTTAATATCACCGCTGGTTTAGATATGACTATCCAAGAGTTTGAAGATGTCGGTAATACCATTAAAGATTTTGCTTCTGATGATGCTACTGTCGTAGTTGGAACGGTAATTGATCCAGAAATGACAGAGGAGCTGCGCGTAACCGTTGTGGCAACAGGCTTAGGTGCAGAAAAAATAGCAAAGGTAGAGTTAGTAGCTGATGTAGAAATAAAAGATATGGTTATTGCAAAAAAACCGGCTGACATTGATTACGATAAGCCAACATTTACCCGTAATCAAGAACAATCACAGCAAAAACAGGTGGTAAATGGTGATGTCAATATGGATTATTTAGATATTCCAGCTTTTTTACGCAGACAAGCAGATTAAAACCGTAGTATTACATTTAGGAGCTTGTCCGAGAATAGATAACCTACTGCGGAAAAGCTGAGTTTGGCCAGATTTCTCCATAATTTTCGTTAAATATGCCTATATTCGCCTCAAATTATGAAAAAATCTGACTCAAATCAGCTTCCCCTCGCTACGATTTCTATTCTCGGACAAGC
>CAYTAM010000009.1:0-17286 GCA_964435685.1 uncultured Methylophaga sp.
CAATTGCCGAGGAGCAATTTATTGTGCCAAGCATTGTAAAGCTTCCGCTCCTGCTTATTCACAAGGATGTGATGTATGCAGGTTTTGCAGGAGCAAAAACCTGTCACGCCCCTTACCTACATCCATGTAGGCAACGCAGTACTGGCTTTCTAGCTTTTGGTCTGTTGTTACAGATTGAATGGTCACGGGCATATAACAGAGAATAATGAAATAAGGGTGATGGGATAAAAATATGTTTTTGAAAAAAATACTTGAAAATGATCGCGGAGGACAAGTTTTCCTTGTAGTCCTCTTGCTTGTCAGTATTATTGTGCCATTGCTTAATTTACTAGTACCAGAAGGTAGTGTGTTTCATGTAAGCACGTATACAGTTACCTTGTTAGGCAAGTATTTAACCTACGCATTATTGGCAATTGCCGTTGACTTGGTGTGGGGGGTGTTAGGGATTTTAACATTAGGTCACGGTGCTTTTTTTGCACTAGGTGGTTATGCCATGGGCATGTATTTAATGCGCCAGATAGGCGACCGTGGCGTATATGGCGATCCCATACTACCTGACTTTATGGTGTTTCTTGACTGGCAGGAACTGCCATGGTTTTGGCTAGGCTTTGATCAATTCTGGTTTGCTGCCATTATGATTATGTTTGTTCCAGGTTTGCTGGCATTTATATTCGGCTGGTTAACATTTAGATCACGGGTGACGGGGGTATATTTATCTATTATTACCCAGGCATTAACCTATGCATTGATGCTTGCTTTTTTCCGCAATGAAATGGGGTTTGGTGGTAATAACGGTTTGACTGACTTTAAAGACATTCTTGGATTTTCGCTACAAAGTGATGCAACGAGAGTAGGCTTGTTTTTAGCCTCAGCTATTGCACTTGCTGGCGGCTATCTAGCATGCAGAGCAATTGTTCAATCTAAGTTAGGTCGGGTTGCCATTGCCGTTCGTGATGGAGAAGATCGGCTACGTTTTATCGGTTATCGTGTTGAAAATGTGAAATTATGGATTTTTACATTTTCAGCTATTCTGGCGGGCATTGCGGGTGCTTTATATGTACCACAAGTTGCTATTATCAATCCAGGGGAATTTTCACCACTATTCTCAATTGAAATTGTCATTTGGGTAGCAATAGGAGGGCGTTCAACATTATATGGTGCTGTTATCGGTGCCATTTTAGTTAATTTTTCCAAAACCTATTTTACAGGTGCAATGCCTGAAGTATGGTTATACGCACTGGGTGGTTTGTTTGTTTTCTCAACCATGTATTTGCCCAGAGGTGTTGCGGGTCTATTTAATCGCAGTAAAAAGGTCTAAGCATGAGCACTTTAGATGATTTAAGAAAACTGATGCGCCAAGACCAAGTGTTCGATATTCTGATGCCTGAAATCAACCCTAATATCAATGTTGAGAAGGATATCATTCTTTACATGGAAGGCGTGTCAGTTAGTTTTGATGGGTTTAAAGCGATTAATGATTTGAATCTATATATTAATGATGGTGAGTTACGCTGTATTATTGGTCCAAATGGTGCGGGCAAAACAACTATGATGGATATTATTACAGGCAAAACAGCGCCTGACCAAGGAACCGTTTATTTTGGCCAAACAATGAACTTGCTCAATATGAGTGAACCAGAAATTGCTAATGCCGGAATAGGGCGTAAATTTCAAAAACCAACTGTTTTTGAAAATCATACGGTATTTGATAATTTAGAATTAGCAATGCATGGCGATAAAGGCGTGTGGGCAACTCTTTTTGCAAAATTAACTGGCGAACAATGTGATAATATTGAACAGATATTAGTGAGAATTGGCTTGCAAGAGCATGTGAAACAATCGGCAGGATCGCTATCTCATGGACAAAAACAATGGTTGGAAATTGGCATGTTATTAATGCAGCGACCAAGACTATTGTTGGTCGATGAGCCTGTGGCAGGTATGACACATCAAGAAATGGATAAAACAGGTGAGCTACTTACATCATTAGCGGGTGAACACTCTGTTGTCGTGGTTGAACATGATATGGATTTTGTACGCTCTATTGCTCAAAAGGTAACAGTGCTTCATCAGGGAGCAGTATTAGCAGAAGGGAATATGGATGAGGTACAAAATGACCCACGTGTTATCGAAGTTTATTTGGGTAGTTAAGGAGCCTCTAAATAATGTTGCAAATTAAACAACTTAATCAATTTTATGGTGAAAGTCATACGCTATGGGATCTGGATATGGATATCCCAAAAGGTAAATGCACCTGTATTATGGGGCGAAATGGTGTTGGTAAAACAACATTGGTTCAAAGTGTTATGGGAATTTTACCTGTTCAGTCTGGTAGCATGCTTTTTGAAGGACATGAGTTATCTAGACTTTCTGCTGAGCAGCGTGCAGGTTTAGGAATAGGCTATGTTCCACAAGGGCGTCAAATATTTCCTCTACTAACTGTGGCAGAAAACTTGAAAATCGGTTTGTCTTCTCGCCGAGATAAAGTGCGTACAGTCCCCGATTTTATATATGAAATGTTTCCTGTATTAAAAGAGATGTTAGGTCGTCGAGGGGGTGACTTATCAGGCGGGCAACAACAGCAATTAGCGATTGGTCGCGCATTAGTATTGGATCCCACAATGTTGATTTTGGATGAGCCAACAGAAGGTATTCAACCTAATATTGTGCAAGAAATTGGCGATATTATAAATCGCCTTAATAAAGAGTCAGGTCTTACCGTATTATTGGTTGAACAAAAACTGCCAATTACACGTAAAGTAGCAGATAATTTCATTATTATGGAGCGAGGAAGAGCGGTAGAAAAGGGTGATATTGCTGACTTAAGTGATGATTTAGTAAGTGAGTATTTAACGGTATGATGCTTGCTGATGATCTAGTAGCTACCGCTATTGCCCCACCAGCTTGGCAGGCTCAACTTGACTTAGAGTTTTCTCAACGCAATGATAAAACCATTTTATCTCACCGCAAGCAATATGGGCCGTTAACTGTCCAAAGAGCCTTTTATCCCGAAGGTGGAGTATGCCATCTTTATGTGCTTCATCCACCATCAGGCATTGTGGGTGGGGACAGGCTAACGATCAATAGTACGGTTAAAGAGAAAGCACATTCGTTACTGACTACGCCAGGTGCAAGCAAGTTTTATCGAAGTCAAGGGCAAACAGCATATCAACAACAAAACTTGATAGTTAGCGAGGAGGCTTGCCTAGAGTGGCTTCCCCAAGAAAACATATATTTTCCTGGCGCTATTGCAAAGGTAACTACTCAGGTTGATTTAGCAGAAGGAGCACGTTTTATTGGTTGGGAAACGCATTGTTTTGGTTTACCCACAAATAATGATGTTTTTTCTACAGGACAGTTAGATTTATCTTTATCATTAACAAGGGCGGGCAAGCCCATTTTAATCGAGCGTATGCAGGTTAATGCAGAGCGGTTAATGTCGCCAACAGGCTTACGAGGCTATCCCGTTATGTCTATGTTAGTGGCTAGCCCTGCTGATAATAACGCGCTTGAGTGCGTAAGGGAGATATTGAGTGACGATGATAAAGACTTAATTGCAACAACATTAATTGATGATTGCTTGATTGTTCGTTATTTAGGAGAGTCAACAGCAAAGTCACGTCAACTGTTTTTAAAAGTATGGTCTGTATTAAGACCTTTAATAGTAGAACGTGAAGCTTGCTTTCCAAGAATATGGGCAACATAAAATAACAGAGACTGAAAAATGAATTTAACACCAAGAGAGAAAGATAAGTTATTAATATTTACTGCTGGTTTATTAGCAGAACGCCGTAAAGACCGTGGTGTAAAACTAAATCACCCAGAAGCAATAGCCTATATTAGTGCGGCTATTTTGGAAGGAGCGCGAGACGGTCAAAGTGTTGCTGAATTGATGAATTATGGACGCACATTATTGACACGTGATGATGTTATGTCAGGCATTGCAGAAATGATTGATGATATTCAGGTAGAAGGCACCTTCCCAGATGGTACAAAGTTAGTTACTATCCATGATCCTATTGTTTGATATGGCATTACAGGAGTATTAACGATGATCCCAGGTGAAATAATTGTTGCTGAAGGCGATATTGAGCTTAATCAAGGCAGAAACACAGTTGTAGTAAATGTAGCTAATAACGGCGATCGTCCTATACAAGTTGGTTCTCATTATCATTTTTTTGAAACTAATCCTGCTTTAGACTTTGATCGAGAACAAGCCTATGGTTTTAGGCTAAATATTGCTGCGGGAACAGCAGTTCGGTTTGAGCCGGGGCAAACACGAGAGATTGAATTAGTGGCGTATGCTGGTGATCGTAAAGTGTATGGCTTTAATGCCAAAGTAATGGGGTTTTTGGAGAATAAATCATGACACGTATTAGCAGGCAAGCTTATATGGAAATGTATGGTCCAACTACTGGGGATCGTGTTCGCCTAGGTGATACTGAACTTTGGATTAAAGTTGAAGATGATAGAACTGTTTATGGTGATGAGGTTAAATTTGGTGGTGGTAAAGTTATTCGCGATGGTATGGGTCAGTGCCAACGCCTTGATGCCGATGTGGTAGATGTTGTTATCACCAATGCCTTGATTTTAGATCACTGGGGTATTATAAAAGCTGATATCGGAATTAAGCATGGTCGCATTGTAGCTATTGGTAAAGCGGGTAACCCTGATATTCAACCAGCAGTAGATATTTTAATAGGCCCCGGAACCGAGGTGATTGCTGGCGAAGGTCAGATTTTGACCGCAGGAGGCATTGATTCACATATTCACTTTATCTGCCCCCAACAGATTGAAGAAGCATTAATGTCAGGCGTTACAACTATGTTAGGTGGGGGTACTGGCCCTGCTACAGGAACAAATGCCACAACCTGTACACCGGGAATTTGGAATATGCATCGCATGTTGCAAGCTGCAGAAGAACTGCCAATGAATATTGGTTTTTTGACCAAGGGTAATGCTAGTTCGTTTGAACCACTGGAAGAACAAGTACGCGCAGGAGCTATTGGTCTTAAATTGCATGAAGATTGGGGGTCAACCCCCGCTGCTATTGATATGTGTTTGTCGGTGGCAGAAAAAATGGATGTTCAAGTCGCGATCCATACTGATACGCTGAATGAATCAGGCTTTGTCGAACATACGCTAGCGGCAATGAAAGGTAGAACAATTCATACTTATCACACAGAAGGTGCTGGGGGAGGGCATGCGCCAGATATTATTAAGGCTTG
Source organism: uncultured Methylophaga sp. (assembly GCA_964435685.1). Lineage (GTDB taxonomy): Bacteria > Pseudomonadota > Gammaproteobacteria > Nitrosococcales > Methylophagaceae. The sequence continues at coordinate 5,229 of CAYTAM010000009.1, forward strand.
TGGTGAATCATTTATATTGCCCTCATCTACAAATCCAACCAGACCTTATACGATTAATACAGTGGATGAACATCTTGATATGTTAATGGTATGCCATCATCTTGATCCCAATATTGCAGAAGATGTTGCTTTTGCTGAATCACGGATTAGACGTGAAACGATTGCAGCAGAAGATATTTTACACGATCTTGGGGCATTTTCGATGATTGCTTCTGACTCGCAAGCGATGGGGCGAGTAGGCGAAGTCATAACGCGCACATGGCAGACTGCACATAAAATGAAAGTACAACGTGGCTCATTAGAAGGTGATACTGATGCCGATAATTTCCGTGCCAAGCGTTATATTGCTAAATATACAATTAATCCAGCAATCACTCATGGAATTTCAGATGAAGTTGGTTCGGTAGCAGTGGGGAAATTAGCTGATTTAGTGTTATGGTCACCTGCATTTTTTGCAAGCAAACCTAACCTTATTATTAAAGGTGGCATGATTGTCGCCGCACCGATGGGCGATCCCAATGCTTCTATCCCAACACCGCAACCCGTTCATTATCGCTTGATGTTTGCAGCCCTAGGTGGAGCGCGCCATGCGACACGAATGACATTTATTTCTCAAGCTGCTAAAGAAGATGGAATAGCAGAGAAATTAAATCTACGGAGTATGATCGGCGTTGTTAACAATTGCAGAAATATCCAAAAATCTGATATGGTTTTAAATGATTATCAGCCGCATATTGAAGTAGATCCACAAAACTATCAAGTTTTTGCGGATGGTAAATTACTAAGCTGTGAGCCAGCTATTGAGTTGCCCTTAGCGCAGAGATATTTCCTGTTTTAATATGATTAATCTAATAAAAAAATTATCAGCAAAAGCCGAGGCAGAGACTACGCTAACTTTGCCCTTATCGAAAAGGAATAAAAGCCGATTGCGAGTGACATTAGACGATGGACGTGATGCGGGCTTATTTCTGGAAAGGGGGCTGGTTCTTAAAAATGGTGATCTACTAGCAAGTGACACGGGTATTATTGTAGAAATTATTTCAGAAAAAGAGCGCGTTTCAATCGTTCGGTGTGATGATACGTTACAAATAGCTCAAGCATGCTACCATCTTGGCAATAGACATGTGGCGTTACAGATTGATCCTGGGCGGATCCAATACCTGCATGATCATGTCTTAGATGAAATGCTTGCTGGACTTGGCTTAGATGTGCATGTTGAAATGGCACCATTTGAACCTGAACCAGGTGCGTATGGCAGTCATAGCACTAGTAGTCATTCACATCAACAATAGCTACGGTTTTAAATATTTCATATGCTAAGTTATGATTGATATTCAGCTGATTCGTTTAATGCAGTTATCGAGTAGCACATTACCTGTGGGCGGGTTTACGTATTCACAAGGCTTGGAATGGGCTGTTGAATGTGGCTGGGTGACTAATGAAGGTGAATTAAAGACTTGGCTTACGTCTTTAATTGAAACCAGTTTACAATTTGTTGATATTCCTATATTAGTTAGAATGGTGGAAGCCTGCCAAGCCAAAAATGAATTGAGCTTAGCATCTTGGGTTGATATGCTACTGGCACACCGCGAAACAAGTGAATTAAGGCTAGAGGAAATGAATCGAGGTAGGGCGATGGCAAGGTTGCTAGAAGATTTAGAAATACCCTTTGCAAAGCAGTGGAAGGTGGTTTTAGAAAAGTCGCAAACTGCTGGGCTGGCACTCGCCATCAATCAGTGGCAGATCCCATTGAAGCTCAGTGCCCAAGGTTTTGCTTGGTCATGGCTTGAAAACAGTGTCATTTCAGCAATAAAATTGATTCCTTTAGGGCAGATGGCTGGGCAACGTATTTTACGTGACTTAGCTGAGCCATTAGTATTGGCTGTTGAACAAGGCTTAATGGTTACAGATGATAAAATAGGTAGTTGTTCGCCTGCATTAGCGTATGCGAGCGCACGGCATGAAACTCAATATACACGTTTATTTAGATCCTAAAAAATAAAGAGAAAAATATGAATTTAAAAAAAGCTCCTCTTCGCGTTGGTGTCGGCGGCCCCGTAGGATCTGGAAAAACAGCATTACTTGATTCTTTGTGCAAAGCAATGCGGGATCACTATCAAATAGCTGTCGTAACCAATGATATTTATACAAAAGAAGATGCTCAGTTTTTGGTTAAAAGTGAAGCACTTTCTGCTGATCGTATTGTTGGTGTTGAAACAGGTGGCTGCCCGCATACTGCTATTCGAGAAGATGCCTCAATGAACCTTGCAGCAGTTGAAGATCTTAGTCAACTATTCCCCGATTTAGACTTGATTTTTATTGAGAGTGGTGGTGATAATTTGTCGGCTACATTTAGCCCAGAGTTAGCTGATATTACTATTTATGTGATTGATGTTGCCGAAGGTGAAAAGATACCGCGTAAAGGCGGCCCAGGCATAACGCGTTCTGATTTATTGATTATCAACAAAATCGATCTTGCTCAATATGTCGGTGCTTCACTTGAGGTGATGGATAGTGATACTAAAAAAATGAGAATTGACAAGCCTTATGTGTTTACTAATCTCAAAATTGGCCAAGGTCTAAATGTTATCGTAGATTTTATTATTGAAGAAGGCATGCTTTAAATCAAAACTTGACGCTGTAGCCAATCTTCAATCAGTGAGCGGGCACCATCAATAACAATATCAGGATTAGGATGTTGTAACTCTTCAGCGATCTGCTCAGCTGCAACTTGTCCCATTAAACCTTCATTTAATAAATCTATGAGTCGGGCACTGACAGGGTTTAATTCTAAAAAGGTGATACTATCATTTTGATCACGGTAAACTAATAAATAAACAGGCTGTTTACTGGCTTGTTGTGGCTGAAAGTCTGGGCTAATTTGATGCACTGGGAAATTATAGCTAAGTGACCACGCGAGCGGTGATAGTTTAAGTGCTAGTGCGAGAACATCTTGATTATCATCTATAACTTTAGGCTCCACATCCGCATCTAAAACGTTCAATGCCAGCTCAACCCATTCATAATGCACCAGTTCTTTAATAAACACGGGGTCATTGGAAAGATCGCGTTCATTATCAAGATAGGCCATAAATTCTCTTGCTATTTCATGAAATAAAGGTGTTTTACAATGATGTCTCACCATGAAATCGCGGATCATTTCATGCCAATTATCGTCAGCGCTGATTTGTTTTAATACGGGAAAACCATTGGCAATAAACCCTTCTATATTATTGTAAAAAAGTTCGCGGTAGATGGTCATACGACGTGGTTCAATATCTTCAGGAGCAGGATTATTTTCAGGATCTCGAATACTCGCTGCAAATTGATATTGGGTATCAATAAAGCCTTGGGTGTTAGGCCGTTGCGACATTAATGTGCCCCTGTGCTGATTGGTAATGCCGGATTTGATCAATTTCTTCAATTAATGCACTGACAGAAGGAATATTAAAATCACGCTCTAATAATGTCGGCACAACACCATGGTGTTGATATGCTTTTTCTAATAACTGCCATACGGGGTAAATTACATCTGCGCCGTGAGTATCCACTTTAAGATCATCGGCTTCATCGTAATGACCAGCGATATGGAGATAAGCAATGCGGCTACTGTCAACAGATTTCATATAATTTTCAGCATCGTAACCATGATTGATACTATTTACATAGATATTATTCACATCTAATAATAAGTCACAATCGGCTTGTTCAATAACGGCATTTAAAAAATCAATTTCGGTCATTTCTTGACCGGGAGCCGCATAGTAAGACACATTTTCCATTACGATACGACGTTCTAAAATATCCTGTACACGCCGAATGCGTTTGGCAACGTAGCTAGCTGCCTCTTCAGTGAACGGTATTGGCATTAAATCATAAAGATGACCATCATCACTGCAATAACTTAAATGTTCGCTGTAACAACGTATATTATGTTGATCCAAGAATTTTTTTAGCTGAATCAAAAAGTGTTCATCAAGCGGAGCAGGGCTACCAATTGATAATGATAAACCGTGGCAAATCATCGGGTAGCGTTCAGCAGCTTGCGAAAATTTCTTGCCCAGTGCACCACCGATCTTCATCCAGTTTTCGGGTGCAACTTCAACAAAATCAGCAGGCTGATGATCTAAGCCGATGAACTCGTCCATAAAACTACGGCGAAGCCCTAAGCCCGCACCTGATACGGGGCAAGAAGTTGTATTCATTCTCCGATCTCCAAAATACGTTAACTGTAATTATGACTGCTAATAAGGAGAAATGTTACATGATTAGTGAGTAAGATTATTCTAAATTAAGTTCAAACATAGTGCGGTCAACGCCTACATTGCCGGTTTCTTTATCAAAAAGATACACGATCACTTTATAATGCCCCGATTTATCAAGTGTAGTTTTAGCCGAAAATAAGCCAACAGGTCCAGTGAAATCTAATGTAATCTCGTCAATTTTGACTTCATCTTTCATCAAAATAGCGGTGGCTTCATAATTTTTAGGATCCCAATCACCGCCAGGGTAAATAGGGCAGCCACATAACAACATTGCTTTAGTATAAATGTGAATTATTCCACCTTCTAACACCTGTGTCCAAGCATCGACAATAAAGCCAGGCATATTTAAAGTAATACCATCTCCTACTATATCTTTACCTGGAATGACCCAACTTGTAACGGATGCTTGTTGCAGTGATTGGCGGAAAGAATAAGGACCGATTACCGTAAATTTCAATAAACGTGGGCTGGTGATATTAACAGTAGCTAAATAGCCTGCTGTTTTATCATCGGTCATTTTTTGACCACGGCTGATAGGCTGTTCAATAATGGCTTCAGTGCTACCTGTGTCACCATTGATCCAACCTTGATCTAAAATCTCACCGGTTTCTGCATCTTCAACAATAACGCGCACGCCACCGACACTGGTGCCTATATATTTGGCATCCACCGCCTTAGCGCGGATCATAATATGAGTTTCCGTGGCAAAGGCATTGGCACTGGATAGCAAAGCTAGTAATACGATAGTGAGTAATTTCATATTAGTTTCCTATTTTATTTTCGAATCGCTTACTTAGTTTGCAATCCTAGGCTTGCGTTGCAGGCGGAATATCAGAACCTTCACTCCATTTGTCAAAGCCACCCAACATAGATTGGACATTGCTAAAGCCTAATTGTTGCAAGGTTTCAGTGGCTAGCGCAGAACGACCACCACTTTTGCAATAGACCACGATAGATATACTTTTATCTTGAAAATCAGGGTGATTGCCGATCATAAATTCAAGCATTCCACGAGAAATGTGGCGAGCATTAGTAATGTGGCCTGTTTCATATTCTAATAATTCACGCACATCCATCGCAATACTGCCTTTTGCAAGCATATCATTAGCTTGTTGAATGTTAATTTCAGTGATTACAGATTTTGCTGCTTGCACCAAATCCATTGTTGTTTTAGCCATTATTTTGTCCTCAGTAGATAAAAGATTTATGACTATTCTATATTAGAATTAACAGATTAAGTGAAAACAGTTTTATAATTACACTATGTTTGCATATATTGTAAGAAGAGTTTTATACGCATTTCCAATTTTAATCGGGGTCAATGCCTTAACCTTTGCGCTGTTTTTTTGGGCAGTTTAATTTTAGAATCATTTTTTGGCATACCAGGTTTATACCATTGATGCGATTCGTGCCCAAGATTTTGCCATCGTTAGAGCCATGGTGTTTCTAGGTTCAGCCCTCTATATTTTAGGATTGGTATTGACGGATATATCTTATACTTTAGTTGATCCGCGAGTGCGCTTAGATGGATGATTTACGAGAGCTTGCTTTAGAATGTTTATTAATAAATGATCCACTTGAAAAAGTGCAGCAGACACAAGCACTTTATCAACGCCATTTGGCAGGGGAGTTAACTGTTTCAAATGACGATTTTGCTGTGCCAGATGAACCGGGTAGGCCGGAACGACCTGCATTAGTTGCGCCGAGAGATTTACCACGGCGGCGTAATAGCAAAGAGAGTGGTAATGCATCATTAATTCATGCGGTGTGTCATATTGAATTTAATGCGATTAATTTAGCGTGGGATGCCGTTGCCCGCTTTACAGGGCTGCCACAACAATTCTACAATGATTGGGCGCGAGTAGCCTTTGAAGAATCGCAACACTTTATGTTGCTACGCGATCATTTACTTTCGCTAGGCTATGATTACGGCGGTTTCCCCGCGCATAATGGTATGTGGGAAATGGCACGAAAAACCCACCATGACCCATTGATTCGTATGGCATTAGTACCTCGTGTTTTAGAAGCTAGAGGTTTAGATGTCACCCCTAGAATGATGAATAAGTTACGGGGTAGTGGTGACAATCGAGCGGTAGAAATATTGGAGATCATCTTAAATGAAGAGGTCGGTCATGTGAAAATAGGCACTCGATGGTTTAATTATCTGTGTGAACAGCGTGCTGTAGATCCCTTAGCGACCTTTAAAGATTTATTAGATAACTACTTTGCCGGTGAATTACGCGGCCCATTTAATACCGAGGCGCGGAAACTGGCTGGTTTTACTAATGCTGAAATGGCACTGCTTGAGGGACGCTGATATTATTTTAAATCTTGGTATCTTTGCCAAATATTCAATGTAGCATAGCTAATAAAAAAATTGATAACTAGGTAAAACAGTCCCACACCCCAAGCCATGGTATTAACAACAGTAAACAGTGCCGCATTAGGTAAAGCGATAATAAACTCACCATGCCCCGGCACGAAGACAGGCAGTAATAATGATCCAAAAAAGCTCAAAATAAATACAAAACAAGGTTTTGAACGGTGGTTTTTTGCTAATATCCAGACGAATACCAGTAGCATAATGCCATAATGCAGATCAGAAATGTTGCCCCATGAAATTCTAGTCGCATAGTTATTGTTTTTTAGTAGCTGCTTGAAGCGCTTTTTTACGATCCACCTCTGCTTTTTGCCGGCGAGATTCTTTAGGATCAGCGGTTAGCTTTCGATAAATTTCTATACGATCCTTATTGCGCAAGGTCGCATTAAGTTTACACATTTTACCAAACACACCCACTTTATCAGTTTCAAGATCTATTTGATCATAGCTTTCTAAAATACCGGAACGTTTAATCGCTTCCTCAACGGTGCAATCCTCAGCCACTTCTAAAGATAAAATAACTTGCTCATCTGGTAGAGCGTAAGCAACTTCAATATTAATGTGTTTATTTTGTTCCATATACTTGTTGTGCTCGCTTACAAAAGGCTTCAACTAATGAGCCGGATATTTGAGTAAAAATAGGGCCAAGTGCCATGCTGATAATCCTATTAGAGAATTCAAAATTCATATCCAACTGAATACGACAGCCTTGATTATCGCCAATCATCACAAACTGCCAATGGCCTTCAAGATGTTTAAAAGGACCATCAATCAAGGAAATAGCAATTGATTCTCCTTGCATGAAGGTGTTCCGCGTTGAAAACACATGGTGAATACCCCCTTTTGCTAAGGCTAATGAAGCATCAACGGTAGTCTCTGTTTTATGAATAATTTCACTAGCGCGGCACCAAGGTAAAAATATTGGATAGGCCTCAATATCATTAACCAGATCAAACATTTGGTCTGGTGTAAATAATACCAGTGAACTGCGGGTAATGGTGGTCATAGATATAAGTTAGCCCAATAAGCCTATGGCGTTTAAAAATACAATAATAATGGTAAGTGGTGTGACATAGCGAATAAGCACTAGCCATAGCTGATAAGTTAATGGACTTTTAATTGCAAGTTCTTGTTGTGAACTGGTGCGTGTCATCACCCAGCCCGCAAAAATAGCAATTAATAAACCGCCCAATGGCAGCATAATATTAGCGGTTAAATAATCTAATAATTCAAACATGGTTTTGCCAAATAACAGCCACTGCTGACCAATATTAAAGGATACAACAGTCAACAAGCCCAATGACCAAGTAGCAAATCCAGCATAGACAGACGCACGGCGGCGGCTAATGTTTCTATTTTCCACTAACCATGCAATAGCCGGTTCGATTAATGAAATAGCGGAACTCCAAGCAGCAAAGGTTAATAATAAAAAGAACAAACCACCAAATAACGCACCGAACGCCATATGACCGAAAGCAATGGGCAAGGTTTCAAAAATAAGCCCCGGTCCAGCACCTATAGCTAGATCATTGGCAAATACTAAAGGAAAAATAGCCATACCTGCAAGTAGTGCGACGGCTACATCAACAGCAGCAATAGTAAAAGACACCTTTATAATAGAGGTATCTTTCGGCAAATAAGAGCCATAAACCATGATGGCACCCATACCTAAACTCAAGGTGAAAAAGGCGTGCCCCATTGCTATGAGAATAGCTTCACTGGATAATTTTGAAAAATCAGGCTTGAATAGGAAGTCAATGGCTTGGTAGAAATATTCGCCCGTATTGGCTGCAAAACCAACAAGCAAGATAAGAATAGCAAATAAAGCTGGCATTATAAAGCGGACTAATTTTTCTAAACCACCCCGAACACCCCGTGCCACAACCACCATTGTTAATACAATAAAAACGGTATGCCATGCCAATAATCGTTCAGGATCACCAGTTAGTGATCTATAAATATGACTTGCACCATCGGCAGTAACACCGTCAAATGTACCGCTGAATGTACGAAATACATAGGCAATAGCTTGACCAGCAATAACACTATAATAAGACAAGATCAGAAAGCCAGCAACAACACCACTCCAGCCCAGATAACGCCAAAATGAGGAGGCACGTTCTTCTTTAGCAATTGATTTTAGGCTATTTACTGGGTTTTGACGACCACGACGACCGATCATCACCTCTGCCATCATCACTGGAATGCCAATACAGGCAATACAGAGTAAATAAACCAATACAAAAGCACCCCCACCATTTTCACCTGCAATATAGGGGAATTTCCAAATATTTCCGAGTCCAACAGCCGATCCTGTAGCAGCAAGAATAAATGCCCAGCGTGACGACCATTGACCGTGAATAGATTTGTCAGGTCTGCTCATAATGTTCCCAATTTATTCAAAAAATTTATCAATGAAATAATATACCACTATATAATAGAGATACCTACAATGAATAAAGCAAGCAAGGCTATTTACTTTCGTCATTCCCGCATGCTTTAAGCGGGAATCCATAGATCCTCGATAAAAGAACTCGAGGATGACAGCTGGTTTTATTAATATTATCTGTAACCTCACTAACGAGTATTTATGGCAAGTAAAAAAAACAAAAAGACCCCAAGCAATAATATTGCCCAAAATCGACGCGCGCGACATGATTATTTTTTAGAAGATAAGTTTGAAGCGGGGCTAGTGCTAGAAGGCTGGGAAGTGAAAAGCATGCGCGATGGCAGAGCGCAGCTTAATGAAAGCTATGTAGTGATTGATAAATCAGAAGCATGGTTACATGGCGCGCATATCTCGCCGCTATTATCAGCCTCAACCCATATACACCCAGAAAATGTAAGACGTCGTAAATTACTACTTAATCGCATTGAATTAAATCGACTTATAGGCGCAGTTGATCGTAAAGGTTACACCATCGTACCTGTTTCTCTATATTGGAAAAAGGGCAGGGCAAAGCTAGAAATTGCATTAGCAAAAGGCAAGCAACACCATGATAAACGCGCAGCCGCCAAAGATGCAGACTGGGCAAGAGAAAAAGCTCGCGTGTTTAGAGATAGGTAAAAATCCCCGCTATTTACATGGGCTTTGATACGCCCCGTCATTACCCAGCCAAATAAATTATCATCCCTGAGCTAAATAAAATGTCCCCTTTTCTTTTTTTCAAATAGTGTGTATATTTATTCTAACTATGAGTGAGTATCATTATCATTAACTTTTAACTTGACTAAAATAAGGAAAATGTTCTATGAAAATTTTATGTGTTTTATATGATGATCCCAAAGACGGTATGCCAGGTTCGTATGCGTTAAATGAACTACCAAAAATAGATACATATCCAGATGGGATGACGCTACCAACCCCCAAGGCGATTGATTTTAATCCAGGAGAGTTACTTGGTTGTGTTTCTGGTGAATTAGGGTTAAGAAAATTTTTGGAAGACAGAGGCCATACCTTGGTTGTCACATCAGACAAAGATGGGGCGAACTCACAGGCGGATAAGGAATTGGTCGATGCTGATATTGTTATCTCACAACCATTTTGGCCATATTACCTGACGCGAGAAAAAATGGAAAAAGCGCCTAAGCTAAAAATGGCAATCACCGCAGGGATTGGCTCTGATCATGTGGACTTACAAGCAGCCATGGATCATAAGATTGATGTCGTAGAGGTGACATACTGTAACTCAATTTCTGTCTCAGAACATATTGTGATGATGATCTTGTCATTAGTTAGGGATTATCATAATCAACATGCCATCGCAAAATCGGGCGGATGGAATATTGCCGATGCAGTCAAGCGTTCTTATGATGTTGAAGGTATGCATATTGGTACGGTAGCGGCGGGACGAATTGGTCTGGCTGCACTTAGAAGAATGCAACCATTTGATGTTAATTTACATTACTATGATCGCCATAGATTGCCGGGATCTGTTGAACAAGAATTAAACTTAAGCTTCCACGAAACGGTAGAATCAATGGTTGCAGTTTGTGACGTAGTAACAATTAACTGCCCGCTACACCCAGAAACAGAAAACTTATTTGATGAAACCATGATTAATAAGATGAAGAAGGGCGCTTATATCGTTAACACGGCAAGAGGCAAAATATGCAATAAAGAAGCCATTGCCGCTGCTCTAGAATCTGGTCAATTAAGTGGTTATGCGGGAGATGTATGGTTCCCTCAACCTGCGCCTAATGACCATATTTGGAGAACAATGCCACATCACGGCATGACACCACATACATCAGGAACATCATTAACAGCTCAAGCAAGATATGCAGCAGGTACTAGAGAAATACTGGAATGCTTTTTTGATAATCAAGCAATCAGAGATGAGTACCTTATTGTTCAAAATGGTGAGCTTGCAGGTGTGGGTGCGCATTCTTATAGCAAAGGTAGTGCAACCGGTGGTTCTGAAGAAGCAGCAGAATATAAAAAGTCATAGTATTGCTGGCTCTTACATAAGACTAAAACCCCAAAACCAACCATAGTTTTGGGGTTTTTATACCCAGCTAGCCAGAACAAAGCAATCTTACTAGGGAGGCTCTGATCAAGTCCAATTATTTTAGACTTGCTAAAAGCGCCGATATTTTCCACGAAGATCGCAGCAATAGAACGACTATTACCGCTCACTTCGTGAAAAATAGCGACACTTTTTTCTGCGCCTAACTCTAATCGACTTAATCAGAGACTACCTAGGGATCTGTAATGGTCAAAAACCAAGATTAGTTGTGTGGAGATGTCCGAATTTTTAGATAAGACAAGTAATATAAGACTCGTCATTGATCCTGCGGCTACGTCATTACCCAGCTAAATAAATTATCATCCCTGAGCTAAATAAAATGTCATTGCCGAATTAAATAAACCGTCATCCCCGAGATCTTTTATCGGGGATCTATAAACCAGACAATAGATTCTTGATAAGCTTGTGCTCAGCTTGACTAGGTAAGATCTCGAGAATGACGAATTAAAATAATTCAGCAACGAAACATTTACTGATTTATACTGTCAGAGTTATAACTGCTAAATATCGTATTAGCAAAAACTTTAGGGGGACGACCTGGCTTCGACGTGGGTTACAAAACTTAAGGTGCATGTCGAGTATGTTGGTTCTTCTCGTAAAACAGACTGACAAAATGATAGTTGCAAACGATAACAACTACGCCCTAGCAGCCTAGGCTGCTAGCCTCTGACTAAAGCCGTGCTTATGCGTTTGGTATCAGGGGTCAATTCTCATAAGACAAGCTTGAAGCATACTTGGTGCTGATAGACTGAAATTTCACAAGATCGCTTTAGGTTTTCCCTGTTTGCCGGGTAGCTTATAGTTAAACTAATAGACAAAATAAACATGTAGATCCGAAAGCGGAGGATTTGCGGACGCGGGTTCGATTCCCGCCGTCTCCACCA
>CAYTAM010000010.1:0-17111 GCA_964435685.1 uncultured Methylophaga sp.
CACTATTTTCTGCATTCCCTAAATCACACTTAGGTTTTTAGAGATGCCCATATAGCCCGAGTTCTGGATAGGAAAAATATTTGAATAATTGTTAATAACTCGGTCATTGCTTCATTCCCGTAGGCTTTTTAGCAGGGATCTAGTATTTAGCACGGAGATCCCAGCTAAAAAGCCATGCGGCGGTGACGGAGGAGTGAAATCTGCATTTCCAATGGTTACGGGGATATGATCTGATAAATACTGTCTGCTAGCAACTTGTAACCTTGGGCATTGGGATGAACCCGATCTGCTTTTAATGCGGGATCGCGTATGATCTGTTGCATGGTGTGTCGCTCAATGGGGATGTTGTATTTTGTGGCCAGTTCTGAATAGAGCTCTGGCACATTGAGCATTAAGCTAAAGTTAGGCACGCCGACTAAAATCACTTGTGCACCAGTGTTGTGTATTAAGAGGATCATTTGATCCAAGTTATTTTTTAGCTGTTCTTTACTCAGTCTTCGAATTAGATCGTTGCCACCATGAAAAAGAATAACCAGATTGGGCTGGGTTTCATCTAAAACACTAACCAGTCGTTCAAGCCCTAATTTGCTTACCTCACCTGGGATCCCTCTATTGAGAACGGTTAACCCGGTTAGTTGTGCCAATATTGCGGGGTAGCTTTGTGTTTTGCTATTTACCCCTGTGCCATAGGTTAGGCTGTCGCCAAATGCTAGGATAATGGCATCATTTGCTAGTGGCGTTAGTGACGGTGGCGGTTCGGAGCAGGCAGAAAGACAAAATAATAGTACAAGTAATATTTTTTTCATGATTTTTAGTGTGTACTCGGGAAAAGTTGATGAAAGTTTTCACTGGTTGTCCGGGCGATATTTTCTACCGTATCCCCTCTTAGTTCAGCTAAAAACTCAGCTACGTGTTTTACAAAGGCGGGTTTATTGGTTTTGCCTCGATGCGGCATGGGGGCGAGATAGGGTGCATCTGTTTCGATTAAAATACGATCCAGCGGCAGTTTTTTAGCGACTTCTTGCAATTCTTTGGCATTTTTGAAGGTGACTATGCCTGATAGTGAGATGTAAAAACCAATATCAAGTGCACGTTGTGCTGTTTGCCAATTTTCAGTGAAGCAATGAATAATACCGCCTGCTTGTTGGGCATTTTCTTGTTCTAATATATCCATAGTGTCATCACGCGCTTCACGGGTATGAATAATAAGCGGTTTGCGTGTTTGTTTTGCGGCTTCAATATGAACTCGGAATCGGTCGCGTTGCCATTCTAAATCACCTTCGCTACGAAAATAATCTAGCCCTGTTTCACCAATGGCGATTATTTTGTCGTGATTTGCAAGATCGACAAGCTGTTCAATGGTTAAGGTTTCTTCGGGTGTTGGATCGACATTGGGGTGAATACCTGCGCTGGCACTTATGTTGGGATAGTGTTGAGCGATCGCTAATACTTCATCACAACTGGCTCGATCTATTGCGATACACACAATGTGAGCTACGCTGTTGTCTTTTGCTTGGGCGATAACGGCATCAAGACCGCCCTCTTCTTGTGCCAACAGATTGAGGTGGCAGTGTGAATCTATAAACATAGTGTTCTATAATTACATTGTGTGGGTGGGTTTGTCAGGTTTTTTGTCCGCCAGATAATTTTCTATTTTTCCTCTTAACACGGTAGCCGATCCATCATCATCACTGAAGTGAACGCCAATTCCCGCAGCTTGATTGCCTTGTGCGCCTTTAGGTGTGATCCATGCGATTGTGCCAGCAACGGGGATTTTATCTGGTTCATTCATTAAGTTTAAAACAATAAACACTTCTTCGCCTAGCTTATAGACTTTATTGGTGGGGATAAATAAGCCACCGTTTTGTAAATAAGGCATATAGGCATGATACAGCATGTTTTGATCGGCTATTTTTAATGCCATAATGCCTTTTCCGGGGGATATTGCCATAATGGTTACCTAATTTAGTATGGGCGTTGCTGTGTTATGTTGATAACAGAAACAATAAAATCTTCTGTTAACAATGTTTTATTAAGGTTATTTAAAGACGATGTTAGCTTTATTGTGTCTATTATGCAATCAGAAATTTTAAAATACTGTTTATTTTTTATAGTATTTTGTTGTGTTTTCATAACGTCTATTAACCGTTTTTTAAGTAAATATTGAAAATAATGTAATATTTGGCTTAGCTCAAACGGTTTCCATGATGCTGCTAATGCAATTGGGTTTACTTGCCCTAATAATAGTGCATCAAAATCACGCTCAATTTGTTGATAATGTTCACTCATATTATTATTGAGCATTTCCAATGCTTTTATCGGTGCGCCATGGGCTAACTGTAATATTTTTTCAATCTCATTATTTTGTTGCTTTGTGTATTGAGTTGCCAGCCATGTTAAAGCTTGCTCGGAAGGTGGGCTAGAAAAATGATAGTTTTGGCAACGACTTCGTACTGTGATCGGTAGTCTTTCTGCTTTGTTTGAGATTAAAACAAGCAGTGTGTTTTGTTGAGGCTCTTCTAGTAATTTTAGCAAGCTGTTGCTGGCACTGATATTCATGCTGTCTGCTGGTGAAATAATAATGGTTTTCCAACTGGCCACACTGCTGGTTAATTGTTGTTTATCTTTTAAAGCGCGGATTTGATCGATCTTTATTTGTTTGCCCACTTCTTCGGGCTTTATTTCAATATGATCGGGATGATTACCCGCACTAAATAATTGACAGCTATGACATTGACCACATGGCAAATGATCACTTGTTAACGAACTGCATAGCATATTAGCCACAATGTTATCAGCAAATATCTGTTTACCTAACCCCGTTATACCCGCTAGCAACAAAGCATGTGGCAAGCGCTGTTGTTGCTGTTGTTGCTGAAAATGTTGCCAGAGTGTTTGATGCCAAGGGTACATATTAATTTTTCCGTAAGTTATTTAAAATTACGCTTAGTTGAGTTTGAATAGTGCTAATAGAATTATTGGAATCAATTATTTTTATACGGTTCGGCTGCTGTTGCGCGCGTTCTAAATAGCACGCTCTAATGCGCTGAAAAAAGTCGACTTTTTCTTGTTCAAACCGATCTATTTCTGCATTGCGACTGAGTACACGTTGCTGCCCTACTTCGACAGGCAAATCAAACAGTAAGGTTAGATCTGGCTGCAAACCTTTTAGTGTCCAATCTGCAATTGCGCTAATACGTTGCTGCGATATACCACGACCCCCGCCTTGATACGCAAAGGTGGCATCGGTAAAGCGATCAGATAACACCCACTCACCACGTTCAAGAGCGGGTTTTATGATTTGTGCAATATGTTCTGCACGCGCTGCAAACATCAGTAATAATTCAGTATCTATAGCCATACCCTGTGACCGTGGTGTTAGCAGTAGCTCACGGATTTGTTCGCCTAGCTCTGTGCCACCCGGCTCACGAGTAACGCTGACTGAATGACCTTTTTCGCTTAAATAGCGCTGAATAAAAGCGATCTGGGTTGATTTACCCGCGCCTTCTATGCCTTCAATTGTAATAAATTTACCGTTCATTTTTTAAGCTGGTACTTTCTTACTGCTTTATTATGTTGGGCAAGCGTATCTGAGAATGCATGCCTACCTTCTTTACCGGTGGCGACAAAGTATAAACTTGTTCCCTCTAGCGGATGTAATGCTGCATGTATTGCTTCTTCACTGGGTAATGCAATAGGTGTGGGCGGTAAACCATGCCGTGTATAGGTGTTATAAGGTGTATCTGCTCTTAGATCTTTGCGACGAATATTACCGTCATAGCTATCACCCATGCCGTAAATAACTGTAGGATCAGTCTGTAAGCGCATGCCTAATTGTAAGCGGCGGAAAAATACGCCAGAAATCTGAGGACGCTCTTCTGCGATCCCCGATTCCTTTTCAATAATGGATGCCATGATGAGCGCTTCATAAGGCGTTTTATAAGGTAAGTTATCCGCCCTATTTTGCCATTGTCGATCTAAGGTTGCTGTCATCATAGTATGGGCTCGTCGTAGCATATCTACATCTGTCGTGCCCGCTGTGAAATGATAGGTTTCTGGTTTAAATTCACCTTCACCATGATTATTTTCAAAGCCTAATACTTTGATAACAGCCGCTAAGCGAGGATCCGTTAAGGTCTTTTTAAAGCGTGGATCAGCCACAACAGCATCGATAAGCTGTTGAGCCGTTATACCTTCAATGATCGTAAATGAGTGTTGTATTACTCTGCCTTCAACCAGTTGTTCTAATAGCTCTGGAAGTGTGGTATTGGGCGCAATTTTATACTCGCCCGCCTTAATCAAATGCGCCTTATTTTGTAATAGACCATAGAGGTAAAGGTATTTGGCTGGCAGTTGTGAAAAACCTTTTGCATTAAGATCTTTACTAATCGCCAATAAACCACTGCCGCTTTTAACCGTATAGCTAACACCTTGCTCCCCCACTTCTAATGGTGTGGTTAGGAATTGCTGATATTGATTCCAGCCCACTGCCATAGCAATAGCTAGTAGTAGCAGTAAAAAAAGCAGTGTATTTTTAAGTAGTCGCATAATAGTTTGATAATAAGTTTTGTAATTGACGGGTGATGTTTCCCACTAAATAATTATAATTCATTTCCATGTCTGTAACGCAAATAATAGGCCAAATTGCAATGATGCTATTACAGACAAATACTTCATCCGCATTAGTTAAAGTATTTTTAGTTATATACGTTTCTGCAAGGGGGATATTATTAGCGTGAGCTATACTTAAAATTTCAGCACGAATAATGCCTGCCACACCTGATTTATCAAGCGGTGCAGTCAAGAGCTTGCCGCTTTTTACTATAAAAATATTGCTCATAGTACCTTCAATGACATTATCATGCTGATCTAACATCAATCCTTCCATAATGGTGGTATCATCCCACTCATTACGCGCTAATACTTGCTCTAGGCGGTTTAAATGCTTAATACCTGCTAGGCTGGTATTTTCGGATAAGCGTTGTTGGCAAAATCTGGCTGTAATGCCTGAGTTTTGATAGTTTTCAGAGTAAGTTGGTAATGGATGTGTTGATATGATGCGAGTAGGTTCGACACTATTATCAGCAAAGTAACCACGCCCACCACTGCCTCTAGTGATAATGATTTTAATTATGGCATCATGGTCGGATAATTCTGCCAGAACATGCTTGATTTCTGTTTTTAATTGATCAAGCTGCTGAAAAGGAATGGTTAATCGTTGACAGCCTAAGCTAAGGCGCGTTAAGTGAGCATCCAGAAATTCAGCGTTACCGTTGCGGTAGGCTATGGTCTCAAAAATGCCATCGCCATATTGCAGACCTCGGTCTGAGATCTTGATGCTATCATCTGATTCTCCGTTAACTAGAATCATTTCAAATAGTTACTTCAACTTGTTAAAGATAACTGTACCATTGGTTCCGCCAAATCCAAATGAATTAGACATGGCTATATCAATGTTCATTTGACGAGCAGTATGTGGTACATAATCTAAATCACATATGGGATCAGGATTATCTAAATTGATAGTTGGGGGAGCAACTTGGTCACGAATAGCTAATATACTAAATACCGCCTCTACACCACCAGCAGCACCCAGTAAATGCCCAATCATAGATTTTGTAGAGCTAATTGCAACATGGTTAGCTGCACTACCCAGTGCCGCTTTAACCGCTTGGGTTTCAGCACCATCACCTGCGGGTGTTGAGGTACCGTGTGCATTGATATAATCAATCTGATCAGCTGATAGTTGCGCATCAGTCATGGCATTTTTCATTGAGCGCGCCGCACCTTCACCCCCTTGTGATGGCATAGTCATATGGTATGCATCGGAACTCATACCAGAACCTGATAGTTCAGCATAAATGGTTGCGCCACGCTTAATTGCGTGTTCATATTCTTCTAGGACAATAACGCCTGCGCCATCACCTAACACAAAACCATCGCGATCGACATCCCATGGGCGACTTGCGGCTTCTGGATCATCATTACGAGTAGAAAGTGCTCGAGCTGCCGCAAATCCACCTAAACCGGTAGCTGAGGTTGACATCTCTGCACCCCCAGCAATCATTATATCCGCATCACCATACTGGATCATACGACCTGCTGTACTAATGCTATGGGTGCCACTTGAACAGGCAGTTGCAATTGCAATAGTCGGCCCTTTAATGCCGAACATAATGGACAAATTACCAGAAATCATATTAATGATATTGCTGGGCACAAAAAAGGGGGAAATCTTGCGGGGGCCACCTTTTAAATAGGCATCATATCCTGCTTCAATGCCGGGCAAACCACCAATACCTGAACCAATGGCAACACCAATCCGCTCAGCATTTTCATCTGTAATCTCAAGCCCTGAATCTTCAATCGCTTCTTTACCCGCAGCAATACCGTAATGGATAAAGGTATCCATTTTTTTTGCATCTTTTTGGGAAATAATTGAGGTAATATCAAAGTCTTTGATACTACCACCAAATCGAACAGAGAATTCTGAGACATTAAAGGAGGTGATGGGTGCGATACCACTTTTGCCCGCAAGGATATTTTGCCAGCTTTCTTTAACCGTCAAACCTACAGGTGTAACGGCACCTAGTCCAGTGATCACGACACGGCGCTTACTCATAGCAACCCTCTCCTTCAAAACAAAATAGCCGCCTAGGTGAAATCACAATAGACGGCTATGGTTTAGCAGTTTGAAATATTAAGACTGAACCGTATTAATATATTTTACTGCTTCTGCAACGGTAGTGATTTTCTCAGCTTCTTCGTCTGGGATCTCACAATCAAATGCTTCTTCAAGTGCCATTACTAATTCAACAGTATCTAAAGAATCAGCACCTAAATCATCAATAAATGAAGCGTCAGCTGTTACTTCATCAGCGTTAACCCCTAATTGTTCAACAACAATTTCTGTTACTTGGGCTTGGATATCACTCATATTTCTACTTCCTTCATTGGTTAATACACAAAGTACGTGTGCATTTTATAATGCACGCATTTTATAAACAAGCGAAATTGCTTGTAAATGGTTATTTTTAACGAATTATTACCTGATCTATATCAAATAAATCCAATTAGTTCATATACATGCCACCATTAACATTGATGGTTTCACCGGTAACATATCCTGCATCGTTACTGGCTAAATAGCTAACTGCCGCTGCAATTTCTTCTGGTTCGCCCAACCGTTTGATTGGAACTTGTGTTAATAATGCTTGTTTATGATCATCAGACAGTGAACTTGTCATATCGGTATCAATAAATCCTGGTGCTACGCAGTTTGCGGTGACTCCACGCACACCTACTTCGCGTGCTAATGATTTGCTAAAACCAATTACACCGGCTTTGGCAGCGGCATAATTAGTTTGCCCCGCATTGCCCATTACACCTACCACCGAAGTAATGGTAATAATACGACCCCAACGCGCTTTAGTCATTGCGCGCAAGCAGCGTTTGCTTAATTTAAAAATAGCTGTGAGGTTGGTATCCATAATGTCATGCCATTCATTATCTTTCATCCGCATTAATAAATTATCACGTGTAATACCGGCATTATTGACTAAAATTGCCGGTGCGCCAAAGCTTGCTTCTGTTTCAGCAACAACTGTTTCAATTGAGTCAGTATCGGTTACGTTTAATACCATACCTATGCCCGCTATATTGGCTTCTTTTAAATAATCACTAATCGTTTGCGCGCCTGCCTGCGATGTGGCAGTACCCACAACGGTTGCACCTTGTGCGCCAAGACGTAGCGCAATTGCACGACCAATACCGCGGGTTGCACCCGTAACTAAGGTAACTTTACCTGCTAGACTCATTTGTTTTCTCCTACTAATTGTTGGGCTTTTTCTATAGATGTCTGATCAAAAATGGCTAAAGCCGTGACTGACTTATCAATGCGTTTTGTTAAACCTGCTAGCACTTTTCCAGGGCCACATTCTATAAGTGATGCTACACCTTGGGAAGCTAAAAATTGTACTGTCTCTACCCAACGAACAGGATTATGAAGTTGTTGTGTTAATAATTGTTTAATGTCAGCTTCACTGCTTGCTGTCGCTACACTTACATTATGAATAACAGGGATCTTAGGGCTTTGAATAGTAATATCTTCTAAAGCCGTTGCTAATTTTTGTGCCGCAGGTTTCATCAATGCACAATGAGAAGGCACACTAATCGGTAATAGTAGTGCTCGTTTTGCGCCTTTTTCTTTAGCAAGATCAATGGCCATATTAATCGCTTCAGTTGATCCTGCAATCACAACTTGACCGGGCGAATTAAAATTCACCGCTTCTGCAACACCATTTTGTGCTGCTTGTACACAAATTGCTCGTACAGCATCATCATCCAAACCAAGAATTGCCGCCATTGCGCCTTTGCCTGCTGGCACCGCTTGTTGCATAAATTGCCCACGTTGTTCTACCAGCTTAATGGCATCTGTAAATTCTAAAGCACCGGCCACAACCAATGCAGTGTATTCACCTAAGCTATGACCAGCTAAATAACTAGGCTGAAGATCCGAAATAGATTGCCAGCTACGCCAAACCGCAATGCCTGCCGCTAACATGGCAGGTTGGGTGCGCTGTGTTTCATTTAGTGATTCTGCTGAGCCTGCTGCTACCAGTTTCCATAGATCGTAGCCTAAGGCATCCGATGCTTCAGTAAAAGTAGATTGGACTTGCGGAAAGTCAGTGGCCAGTTGTGACAACATGCCTACAGACTGAGAACCTTGACCAGGAAAGACAAATGCTAAACTCATTAGTTAACCTCGAAGATTTAAAATTTTAACAGCGCTGATCCCCAAGTAAAGCCGCCACCAAATGCTTCTAATAGTAGTGTTTCACCGCGCTGAATACGTCCATCTCTAACAGCGGTATCCAGTGCTAGAGGAATAGAGGCTGATGAGGTGTTACCATGTTGATCAACCGTAACCACAACATGTTCCATCGACATATCAAGCTTTTTAGCGGTAGCTGAAATGATTCTGATATTAGCTTGATGTGGAATAAGCCAATCAATATCATGTTTAGTTAAATTATTTGTAGCTAGTGTTTCATCAACAATCGCGCTCAATGTACGTACTGCCACTTTGAATACATCATTGCCCTGCATTTCAACATAAGGTGGAATTTCACTTGTAGCGGAGCCGAGCCCTGTTGGCACAAATAATAGCTTATTAAACTTACCATCGCAATGAATATGGGTAGATAAAATCCCCGTTTCTGTTGATGCTTGCAAGATAACTGCGCCCGCACCATCACCAAATAATACACAGGTATTTCTATCGGCCCAGTCAACGATACGTGACATTGATTCAGCCCCAATTATTAAGGCATTTTTTACCGATCCGGATTTTATAAATTTATCTGCAACGGTCAACGCATAAACAAAGCCAGTGCAAACTGCTTGTAAATCAAATGCGGGGCAACCCGTGCGAATATTTAATTTTTGTTGTACTAACGAAGCCGTACTGGGAAATATAAGTGTGGGCGTGGTAGTCGCAACGATAATTAGATCAATATCACTGTTTTTTATTGCGGCAGCTTCAATGGCTCTTTCTGCCGCATAAAAAGCTAAGTCAGTGGTTGTCTCATTATCAGCGATAATATGACGTTTTTTGATGCCTGTGCGTTCAGTGATCCATTGATCGCTGGTTTCTACCATACTTTCAAGATCATGGTTAGATAATACTTTTTCGGGTAAATAACTACCCGTTCCCACTATTCTGGAGTAAATTGTTGATGCCATTAAATATGGCCTTCTAACAATAAGGTTTCTAAATGCTTACTGATATGAGTTGGCACATCATGTTCCGCTTCAATAATTGCAATTTTAATGGCATTAGCAAAACCAATTTCATCGGTACTACCGTGGCTTTTAATTACAATACCTTGCAAGCCAATAAAGTTGGCACCATTGTGCGCACGGGGATCAAGCTCATCACGAAAACTTTTCAAAACGGGCGCAGCAATTAAACCCGCTAGTTTAGTAAAGATATTACGCCCAAACGATTCGCGTAAAAAATGGCGGATCATATGTACTACACCCTCACTGGCTTTAAGTGCAACATTGCCAACAAAGCCATCACAGACCAGCACATCCACTTCGCCACGATATAAACCATCTCCTTCAACAAAACCTTGGTAATTTAGATCCGTTTCAGCTAATAAGCGCGCTGTTTCTTTTACACGTTCATTGCCTTTAATTTCTTCTTCGCCAATATTAAGCAAACCAATAGTCGGGTTTTCCTTACCATCAACCAACGAACACAACACCGATCCCATAATGGCAAACTGGACTAAATGTTCAGCACTAGAATCGATATTTGCACCCAAATCAAGTACATAGGTATGCCCTTTGATAGTAGGTAACTCTGAGATAATTGCGGGGCGTTCAATGCCAGGTAATGTTTTTAGTACAAAGCGCGCGGTTGCCATTAATGCACCAGTATTACCCGCGCTGACACAGGCAGAAGCCGTGCCATCTTTTACCAAGTTGATGGCAACACGCATAGATGAATCTTTTTTACCACGTAACGCAACTGCGGCAGATTCATCCATCTCGACTTGTTGTGATGCATGATGAACTGATAAACGCTCATCATCTTGCATGTCGTGTTGTTCTAAAAGTGAGGCAATTACATCTTGATCGCCCACTAATATCAAGTGGACATTTGGATGTGCTTTTAATGCTAAAACTGCTGCGGGGATCACGATTTGAGGTCCGTGATCCCCGCCCATAGCATCAATCGATATTGTAAGGCTCAAATGTGTTTAGCCTTATTCGCTTTCAGTGACTGTATCAGTAATGACTTTACGTCCACGGTAATAACCATCTGCTGTTATATGATGACGACGATGAAGCTCACCTGACGTTGAATCAATAGATAATGTTTCAGATGTTAGCGCATCATGTGAACGACGCATGCCGCGACGTGATGTGCTTTTCTTACTCTTTTGTACTGCCATGTCTAACTCCTACTATAAAATATTTTTAATTCACTTACTTGTTTGTTTTTAGTGTTGATAAGATTGCAAAAGGTGATACTTTGCCCTCTGCAATCAACGCCTCACCTGCCGACCAACGCTCAGCTGGCAAGCATGCTTTACTATGTCGCGGCACAAGAGGCAAAGCTAATATCAATTCATCTTCTACTACACTGCTCAACAACACATCATCACTACTTTCAAGTAGCCATGGTTCATACTGCTCAGCTAAACCTGCAATTTTTTGTTCGCTAGTCACCATGGCCAACAAACAATTAACTTTTAAATTTACCACCATTGGCGCCATACATCGCTCACAGTTCATTGATACTGTGGTTGTGAAATCACCTCTCATATAAGGTGTGTTTATTTCATCAACATCAAACGCTACATCTACACTAACCTTTCCTTCATCACTTTGAAGAGATTGAAGTAATCTAGGCATATTTACTATTGATAACTCCCCCGTTATCTTCAAGCCATTTTGAGCAAGACGTAGTGGATCGATTTCTTTTGGCAATTTCTGCTGCATAATCGACGGAATTATATAGGAATTTCAATAAAACAGCAATATTGAAACGGTCTTAGAAAGACAGTTTTAGGCGTTATTATAGATCTCAATGACAGCATTACTGTTTTCAGCTTTCTGTTTGCTTGAATCATTGCGTAACAAATCAATATAGTCAAGATAGGCTTGATCAATATCACCCGTAATATATTCTGCATTAAAGCATGATGTATCAAAACCTTGCGCCATATCATTGTGATTAACGGCTTCAACTAAGTCTTCAAGATCTTGATAGATGAGCTGATCGACACCTAACTCTTGTGCTATCTGTTCAATATTGCGGTTATGCGCCACAAATTCTTCAGCAGAAGGCATGTCAATACCATAAACATTAGGGTAGCGCACCGGAGGCGCGGCGGAGGCAAAATAAACTTTTTTAGCACCAGCATCACGTGCCATTTGTACTATTTGCTGTGATGTGGTGCCTCGCACAATTGAATCATCCACTAACAGTACATTTTTTCCCCTAAATTCCAACTCAATAGCATTTAATTTTTGACGAACTGATTTTTTTCGTTCGGTTTGACCTGGCATAATGAATGTGCGACCAATATAGCGGTTTTTAATAAAACCTTCTTGGTATGGAATTTTTAGATCATAAGATAATTGTAGTGCAGCACTACGACTGGTATCTGGAATAGGGATAACAACATCTATATCTAGTTCAGGAAAATCACGTTCAATTTTATTGGCTAATTTAGTGCCCATGCGTAACCGGCTTTTGTGTACCGAAATACCATCCATTATGGAATCCGGTCTGGCAAAATAAACATATTCAAAAATACAAGGCGAGATGATCGGATTATCTGCACATTGTTGCGCATGCATATTGCCATTAATATCAATGAAAATACATTCTCCTGGTGCCACATCACGAATAAGTTCGAACCCCAGGGTATCAATAGCAACACTTTCTGATGCAATAATGTATTCATCAGCTTTAATAGTTTTACGCTTGCCAATAACTACTGGGCGAATACCATAAGGATCACGAAATGCTAAAATACCTACCCCTGCAATCAT
The DNA here is from genome assembly GCA_964435685.1 of uncultured Methylophaga sp. GTDB lineage: Bacteria > Pseudomonadota > Gammaproteobacteria > Nitrosococcales > Methylophagaceae. Next base: position 12,574 of record CAYTAM010000010.1, read on the forward strand.
CGCTACAACAGCATAGGCACCTTTACAGCGCTGATGGAGCTGGGTAACAGCTTTAAATAAATCGTCAGCATGCGGTTTTAATTGGCTGGTTTTTTGTAACTCATGCGCCAAAATATTAAGCAATACTTCAGAGTCAGAATTAGTATTTAAATGACGGCGATCGCTTTGATATAACTCTTCTTTTAGCTGTTTAGTATTAGTTAAATTACCATTATGTGCCAAGGTGATCCCAAATGGAGAGTTCACATAGAATGGTTGTGCTTCAGCTGAGGTTGAACACCCTGCAGTTGGGTAGCGAATATGACCGATTCCCATATTACCTTTTAATTCTAACATATGGCGAGTGTGAAATACATCTTTGACTAAGCCATTCGCCTTACGTAAAAATAATTGCCCATCGCTATCACAGGTCACAATACCTGCCGCATCTTGACCGCGATGTTGTAGTACGGTCAGACCATCGTAAAGTAATTGGTTGACTTCAGCTTGTCCGACGATACCAATAATTCCACACATGCTAGTTACCCTAAAGAAGAATCAACAATAATTAAAAGTTTATATGGTCTGCTATTTCAGCAGGCAACAAACTCTGAATCCACACAGCAAGCGTTTCAAAATGCGCTAACAACAATGAGTTTTGCCACCAATCATCTTGGGGCATAGGCGTTGCAGCTGCAGCCAGCATAAGCAAAGCAACAATAGTAACACCTCGAATTAAGCCAAAAAATATACCGAGCATACTATCGGTACCCGATAAGCCTGTTTTTTTGACTAGCTGAGAAATAAGATGATTAACCAATGCACCCAGAATAAGTGTCACCACAAATAATGAAGTAAAGGCTGCAAATAAGCGGATAGAGGGGGTGACAATATAATCAAGCAGTAGCGTTGCCACATGAGGGTAAAACATGAGTGCAACCCAGAACGCCAAGATCCAACTGGCGAGGGAAAATACTTCTTTTACAAAACCTCGGACAATACTTATTACAACAGAAATAACTATTATGCCAATAATTAAAAAATCAACCCAAACCATAATGTCTCAATATAATCAAAGATTAGCGTGAAGCGGTGAATTCTACCAGAATGGTAGCCGTCTCCCTAACGTTTTTAATCAAGGTGTGTGTTTAAGCATGAGAGGCTTTAAGTTTAATTCAGTTTCAAGTGTTTTTGCTGTTGCTTCAAGCGCTAATTTATCTTGTTCTGGTCCAATGCGAACACGAAACCGAACCCCTTTTACTGTTTCGGCTTTTTCAACAGTGGCCTCATAACCTAGCAACTGAATTTTTGTACGCAAGGATTCTGCTGCAGATCGATCAGATAAACTGACTACTTGCAAAAGCCATGCTGGGGATGATGATATTGCGGGCGTGAGTGCTGGGGTTGCCACCGGTTTTTGTTCAACAGTGTGAGCAACTGTTTCGTTCGCTATAGGTGGATCGACTTCTGCTAGTATTGGTTGCTGTGCATCAATCAATGCTTCTTGCTCCATCTCAATAATTTCAATATCATCAGCAATAATGGCATCAATACTCGAAATAAAAGGTATGTCAGCGGTGGTTTCAGCGGTTAATTCGACATCATCAGTAGCACTATCAATTAAAAAATAGGCCACACCGATTAATACACATAATAATAAAATAGAACCGATAAGCCTCTGCTGTACTATGGGTAACATTAGCCAACTCCTACTCTTTAATGGTGAGGCGAACCTGTCTCATGATAACTGCTGTTATCATTGGCAATAACGGTTTCATCTTTAACTGTTTTTGCTACTGGCATTTTCTGTAACGCTTTTTCTAATACTTCAGTGATCCATTGAACAGGAATGATCTCTAAGCCTTCTTTAATATTATCAGGGATCTCTTTTAGATCTTTAATATTATCTTTTGGAATAAGCACGGTATCAATGCCACCACGGTGTGCTGCCAACAATTTTTCCTTCAAACCGCCAATAGCCAGCACTTCGCCGCGCAGGGTAATTTCCCCCGTCATCGCTACATTTGCCCGCACAGCAATACCTGTTATCGCAGATACAATGGCTGTACACATTCCCGCGCCTGCACTAGGGCCATCTTTCGGTGTCGCGCCTTCTGGTACATGGATGTGAATATCATGACCCTGCATAAAGTCTTGATCAATCCCCCACTCTATGGCACGAGAGCGTACAACTGTAGTGGCTGCTTGAATAGATTCTTGCATAACATCACCTAGCTTGCCCGTATAGGCAGCTTTGCCTTTACCTGGCATGATCGCCGACTCAATAGTCAATAATTCACCGCCTACTTCTGTCCATGCTAGCCCTGTTACTTGGCCTACTTGATCTTTTTCTTCGGCAATTCCATATTGGTAATGATAAACACCTAAATAATCTTCAATATTGTCCATCATTACAATAAGTTTACCCGTAGGTTTTTCTTGTAAAATTTGTTTGACTACTTTACGGCAAATCTTGGATATTTCACGCTGTAAATTACGCACACCCGCTTCACGGGTATAACGACGAATGATTTCAACGATGACTTCATCCTTAATTTCAATTTCGTGTTGTTTTAAGCCATTATCTTTTAATGCTTTTGGTAATAAATATTGCGTTGCAATATTCAGTTTTTCATATTCGGTGTAACCCGCTAGGCGAATGATTTCCATTCTATCGCGCAGTGCATCAGGAATATCTAGCGTGTTTGCCGTACACACAAACATGACATCCGATAAATCATACTCAACTTCAAGATAATGATCGGCAAAGGTCGAATTTTGCTCAGGATCTAATACTTCAAGTAAGGCCGATGCGGGATCACCTCTAAAATCTTGTGCCATTTTATCAATTTCATCAAGCAGAAATAGAGGATTTCTCACTCCTACTTTAGAGATGTTTTGAATTACTTTTCCTGGCATAGAGCCAATATAGGTACGACGATGCCCCCGAATTTCAGCTTCATCTCGCACGCCGCCTAGTGCCATACGGCTAAACTTTCGATTGGTTGCGCGGGCAATAGATTGGGCAACGGATGTTTTACCGACACCTGGCGGTCCAACTAAGCATAAAATGGGGCCTTTTGCCTTTTTTACTCGTTGTTGTACTGCCAAGTATTCCAAGATCCGCTCTTTCACTTTTTCTAAGCCATAATGATCTTCATTTAAAATCTTTTCTGCTTTATCCAGATCTTGTAAAACGCGAGAACGTTTTTTCCACGGCACACTCACTAAGCAATCAATATAATTTCTAACAACTGCCGCTTCAGATGACATCGGTGACATCATTTTCAATTTCTTCACTTCGGCATCCGCTTTTTGTTTTGCCTCTGCCGACAAGCCTGCTGTGGCTATTTTACCCTCTAGCTCATCAATTTCATTGCTGACTTCATCAATTTCACCTAGTTCTTTTTGAACCGCTTTCATTTGTTCGTTTAAATAGTATTCGCGTTGATTTTTTTCCATTTGTTTTTTAACACGACTACGGATCTGTTTCTCAACATTTTGAATATCAATTTCAGATTCTAGTAGCACCATTATTTTTTCAATACGTGCTGGAATATCGCTCATTTCCAGCAATGCTTGTTTATCTTCAAGCTTCAATGTCATGTGTGCGGCAACGGTGTCAGCCATACGCGCCGCATCATCAATATTTGATAACGATACAATTACTTCAGGCGGGATCTTTTTATTTAATTTAACGTAGTGCTCAAATTGACTCAATAACGATCGCATCAACACATCTGATATTCGTTCATCTTCTAAGGTTTCAACAATCGTTACAACTTCGGCGCGAAAATAGTCCGCAGAAGGATCAAAGCATACGGCGCGAGCACGAGTTATACCTTCAACTAATACTTTGACGGTGCCATCAGGTAATTTTAATAATTGTAAGATATTGGCAAGTGTGCCCACTTCAAATAGATCGTCAGTAGTAGGATCATCATTATTTGAATCTTTTTGAGCGACTAAGAATATTTTCTGGTTTTGATCAGAGGCTAGATCTAAGGCTTTAATTGACTTATCTCGACCTACAAATAAAGGGATCACCATGTAAGGGTAAACGACTACATCACGCAGTGGCAATACAGCAACGGTGCTTATATCCGATTCAGCTGAAGTTGTTTCTATTTGATTTTCCATTTAGCTTAGGCCTCTTGATAGGCAGTGTTAATTACCTGACTATTATATACCTAAATTACTTGAAAACTGTATCTTCAAGTAATTTAGATAGTAAGTATTATAACTAATATGGGGTAAAAAGCGTGCGTTTCAAGTGGTATACCCAAACTACTTGGAAATGCATGATTCAGCAAGAGAACAAGCCATTATATTCTAGGCATAAAACGCAGGGCTTAGTCATTTATGTCCATGGATGGACGGTATGCAAAAAATACATCGTTACATGGATGCAACTTAGTAGAGCAACGCAGGAGCAGTTGCCGAGGAGCATATTTTTTGTGCCTTCACATTGTGCCTTACTCTGACATACGTGCTAAGCTCTGAAATATGGGCATCTCTAAAAACCTAAGTGTGATTTAGGGAATGCAGAAAATAGTGCA
>CAYTAM010000011.1:0-17013 GCA_964435685.1 uncultured Methylophaga sp.
CCTTGTTCTGGTTTCCTATTTTTGCTCTGAATCTTCACACATTGAATGATCACGGGTATATACCCAAACTACTTGGAAATGCATGTTTCAGAGCTTAGCACGGATGCCAGAGTAAAGCACAATGTGAAGGCAATGACTTTTTCATTTTAGCTTTAGCGCTTGGCATTCATTCGATGAAACAGTGGTGCATGCACTGATTCACGTGAAAACTGCCAGCAGGTAATCAGGATTGCAATGACTGAAAAGCTTAGCAATACTGCAATACTAGTAAATACTGAGAAATCCGTACTTACATTTGGAACGGCATGTTTCATTAAGTCGACACCATAACTAAACGGGTTTACCAATACAATATAGCGTAAAAACTCAGGAAGTTGGCTAACCGGATATAAAGCTCCACTTAAGAAAAACAGTGGGAAAATAAAAAAATTCATTATCACTGCAAAGTTATCAATACTTTTTGACCATACCGCAATCAGCCCGCCAATCGCCGCACAACAGATCGCTGTAAGTAACGCTGCTGGTAGTAAATTAAAGGCAATTTTTACACTGATTAAACCAAGTAATACTAAAATAATGAGTAATAAGATGGCTTGTACCATCGCGGTCAGTGTTGCTGCTATTAGTTTTGATAATACAATCCAATAATGGGCAATGGGTGCAATCATCATCATCCGCATTACCCCGAATTCTTTATCGTACACCAAGGTAAGTGCTGATAATAACGCTGCAAACAATAAGGTCATTGCCAAAATACCGGGCACTAAAAATGTTAAATAGTCTTCTTGCTGCTGGCCTTCTAGCATGCTGCCTATACCCGATCCAATTACTAATAACCAAATCATCGGCCGCACCATCGCACTGATTAGTCTGGCTCGCTGGCGAAATAATTTTGTCATTTCACGGCCGACTACCGCTTTCACCGGACGCCAACTCATCCTGCTTCCTCTAGTTCTGGACTACAAAATCGCCATAGGTACACATCGTTCAAATTAGGTCGGCGCCATTGCATTGAAGTCACTGAATTTCCTAATGACTTTTGCAATACAGAAAAATCGACATCACTGGCAACGATCTTAAAGCTTAATTGTTGATCTTCTCGTATTGGCTCACCAAATAATGATATTAATTTATCTGCAATATTTTCTGGATTATCGGTATCAATTTCAAGAATGTATTCAGCTAATTGTTGGACTAAGAATGCAGGTGTGCCTCCTTGTTGCAACACGCCTTGCTGCATAAAATCCACATGGTCACAGGATGCGGCTTCTTCTAAATAATGCGTCGTTAAGAAAATAGTCATACCTTCATCACGACGTAGCTGTTCAACAAATCGCCAAATTGCACGACGATTAGGCAAGTCCAACCCTATTGTAGGTTCATCAAGGAATAAAACTTTGGGGTTATGCAACACGCCTCGGGCAATATCAATAGCACGGCGCTGCCCTCCTGATAGAGTCACCAGTTTCTGCTTGCGTTTATCCTGCAAGCCGAAAACAGCTAACAGTTCATCAATACGTTTATTCGCTTCTGGAGGTGATAAATTATAGAGCGCAGCCGCAAACTGAAGGTTTTCATCAATGGACATGGTGCGATCAAGCGCTGAATCTTGAAAGACCAAACCAACCATAGAACGAATTGCAACAGGATCTTGTGCTACCCTTTGACCAGCGATCCATGCGTCACCCAAGGTGGCCACCGTCATCGTTGTCAGCATATGAATTGTAGTCGTTTTTCCCGCACCATTAGGGCCTAACAAGCCATAAAACTGACCCGATTCAATCTCTAAATCAAGTTGGTTTACCGCAAAGTCTTGGCCATATTGTTTGGTCAATCCTTGTGTTTTAATAGCTAAATTAACAGCCACTTATCATTCTGGAATTTTTAGGATTGCGGAAAACCAATGGTTTTTGATCGATAACAGGTTTAGCCGCCTCAGCTCGCCCCGCTGCAATTGCATCTGCAATTAAGTGATGATGTTGAGATTTGCTACATACTGGATCGGTATTGGCTGCATCACCCGTTAACATAAAGGCTTGACAGCGACAACCACCAAAATCGTTTTCTTTTTCATCGCAACTGCGGCAAGGCTCTTTCATCCAGTCAAAACCACGGAATTTATTAAAGTCCTCCGATCCATTCCAAATTTCATCAACACTCATATTTTTAACATTGGGCAAGGTCATGCCAGGTAATTCACGCGCCGCATGGCATGGTAAGGCAGTGCCATCTGGTGCAATCGTCAAGAAAATATTACCCCAGCCATTCATGCAGGCTTTGGGGCGTTCTTCATAATAATCAGGCACTACATAATAGATTTTCATATTGCCTTTTTGTTCTTTTTGATAGCGATGTGCCACTGCTTCCGCATCAACCAATTGCTCTTTCAACGGCATTAATTGATCGCGATTATGCATCGCCCAGCCGTAATATTGAGTAGTGGCCAATTCAACATAATCCGCTTCTAAATCAATACATAAATCTAGAATTTCATCAACTTGTTCAATGTTTTGGCGATGTGTTACAAAGCATAATACCATGGGGTAATCATTCGCTTTAACTGCTTTAGCCATCTCAATCTTGTGTTCAAAGGCATTCTTTCTGCCGGCAAGACGATTATTTAAGTCTTCCGAGCTTGCCTGAAAACTCACTTGAATATGATCTAAGCCCGCAGCCTTAAACTCCGCCACTTTATCTGCATCCATCCCCACGCCAGAGGTGATTAAGTTAGTGTAAAACCCTAAATCTCGCGCCGCTTTAATCAGCTCAACTAAATCAGGGCGGGTTAAGGGTTCACCACCCGATAATCCTAGCTGAGTTGCTCCCATTTTGCGGGCTTGCTTAAAGACATCGATCCATTCTTCGGTACTAAGTTCACTTTTAACTTTGGCAAAGTCCATTGGATTTGAGCAATAAGGACACTGTAATGGGCAAGAATATGTAAGCTCTGCCAATAACCATAAAGGCTGACGAATTTGATCGCGGACATTGCCGATTGCGCTACCAATACTGCCTACTGCGCGATCGGGCTTATTATTATTTTCTGATCCAGTCATTTTCATATGCCTCATCTAAAAATAAATAAACATCTTCATTCAAGTCTACACCTTCAAAAGCAACATTCAATTCAGCGATAAGCTCAGCAACCGTTTGTTTGTTCTCACTAATGCGCTTCACTATCTCACCAGCACCACCATTTAATTTCACCATACCCTCAGGATAAAGTAATACATTACAATTTTGCGCCGGTTCCCACTGAAAACGATAACCTTGTGCTAGCTGCAACACAGTTTCATCATTAAACATGCGTTCACTCATGTTTGAACCTCAAGATCAAAAGTATAGGGAGGGCGTTTTTCAATATACGCCATCCACATTGCATCACACATAGTCCATAGTATATCTAATTTGAACTGTAGAATACCTAACATGCGCTCTTGTTCTGCACGTGTCTTATAGTAATCCATCGTAATTTGTAAACCATTAAGTACATCACGTGGAGCTTCATGCAAACGTTTTTTGAAGTAGTTGTAACCTTCAGGTGCAATCCATGGGTAATGTTCAGGCCAATGATCAATACGATGTTGATGAATGGTCGGTGCAAATAGTTCTGTTAATGAAGAACTTGCCGCTTCTTGCCAAGGGCGTTGTTTCGCAAAATTAATATAGGCATCAATTGCAAAACGAACACCGGGCAATACATGCTCTTCTGACCATAATTCCTCACGTGTCAGACCGACTGCATCACCTAATTGTAACCATGCTTCAATACCACCTTGGTCTGCTGGTTCGCTACCATGACCTTGATGACCATCATGATCTAAAATACGTTGTACCCAATGTTTACGTACTTCACGGTCAGTACAGTTAGACATAATTGCTGCATCTTTAATTGGAATTGCAGTTTGGTAATAAAAACGATTTGCAACCCAACCTTGAACTTGTTTCTTATTAAATTTACCTGAATGCATCAACTTATGAAAAGGATGATTAAAGTGGTAAAGATCTGATTTGGCACGCAATTGTGCTTCAAATTCTTCATGCGTCCAAGGAGTTAATTGTTCTGACATAGTATTTCCTTCGTGTTTTATTTGTTCAAATATCCTTGATCTTTATGGTCATCCCCGCATACTTTTAGCGGGGGGGGATCTATCATCTAAATATTCAAGGTCTTAGATTCCGGCTAAAAGCTACCGAAACGTAGTAACCGCAGGATCAATGACAGGTATATCTTTAAAGTTATGGATTACAGTTCTATGTCCATGCCATCATACGAAACCTCTATACCAGCTTTATCGAGGATTTTTCGTTGTGGAGATTCTTCATTTAAAATTGGGTTAGTATTATTAATGTGGATCAATATTTTCCTTGGGCGATCCATGGCATTCAGAATATCCATAATGCCACCTTTACTAGATTGATCTAAATGTCCCATTTCTTGTGCTCGTTTGTCACTAATACCTTCATGTGACATCTCATCATCTGTCCAAACTGTACCGTCAACTAGTACACAATCTGAGTTGGTCATATAGTCAATCACATGCTGTTCTACTACACCTAAGCCTGGTGCATAGAACAATATTTTACCTGTCCGTGTATCTTCGATCTTCATACCTATATTGTCACCAGCAACCGTGTTGTGACGGTGTGGAGAGTATGGAGGTGCTTCACTCTTAAGCGGAACAGCTGTGAAGATTAAACCTTCTGCTTTTGGAATAGTGAATGAAGACTCATCGGTAGCAATTTCATGCCAATTAACACCTCGGAAGTGTTCTAGAATACTAAATACAGGGAAACCATTGGTTAAATCTTCATGAACCGCTTCAGTACAATATACATCCCATGGCTCGATATGCTCACGCAACATTAAAATACCGGTTGAGTGATCAATTTGTGCATCAACAATTACTATTGCTGCAATTGCTGTATCACGTACTTTTCGACCTAGTTGAAATGCCGGAAAATCATCCATTTGTTTTTTAATATCAGGCGACGTATTAAATAAAATCCAATCTTCACCATTGGCACTGATTGCAATAGAAGATTGTGTACGAGGTGTTGCTTTAATAGAGCCATCACGTACGCCCTTACAATTCACACAATTGCAATTCCATTGTGGGAAACCACCGCCAGCACCTGAACCTAAAACATGTACAAACATAGTGTTATTTTCCTGTTACAGCAAAACTAAAGCAGAAGATCCTAGATGTCAAAATCATCTGATTTAACTTTGAAATGCTCGAAGCCAAAACTTAGCTCCGAGCATACATCAAAACAGATATTAACGGTTACAGATGTACATTGTAACTTCAAAACCGAAACGCATATCTGAATATTCTGGTGTAGTCCACATAATAAAATCCTCTCTATTTTATACTGTCCGAGTAATTTCGAGCAGTAGAGGTTATATTACACTGCTCTTTCGTTGTTTTCGTCAGGAATACTCGCTACAAAACTCAGGATTTTACTGAGCAACCTAACTATTCGTAGCATATTTCTATTGTTACTATTGTTAACGCTTCACAATAAAGCATAGGAATTACTCCTAATTTCCTATGCATGATAATGCCAACCTTATGCAACATGGTGCAATGGCATACCTTTCAAAAAACAATCCCTCCGCTGTTGCAATTGAAGCTATCAAAAGATCTGGTTGAAGCTCCTCTTTGTCTTAACTTTAATATTAAGGAGCTAAACGGTTAATCAGCCATTTATTGTCTGATTTGGTATAAACAAATCTATCATGCAGCCGATTTTCCCGTCCCTGCCAAAACTCTATTGAATGTGGGATCACGCGATAGCCTCCCCAAAAATCAGGTAGCGGTATGTTGCCTTCTTTAAACTTATTTTTCATTGCCTCAAACTGAGTTAATAAAACCTGTCTTGACGATAACTGATTTGATTGATGTGATGCCCAAGCTCCTAGCTGGGAGTCTTTTGGTCGTGTAGCAAAATATTGAATCGATTCCATTGTGGACACCTTTTCTACTCGACCGCTAATTTTCACTTGCCGTTCAATCGCTAGCCAAGGAAATAATAATGCTACTTGTGGGTTTGATTCGATTTGTTTGGATTTTTTAGACGCGTAATTGGTAAAAAAAACAAATCCTCTTTGATCAACATGTTTGAGCAGAACAGTTCTTAATGTTACTTCTAAGTCACCCGCTGTAGCTAGGCTCATTGCGCTTGGTTCAATAACGCCTGCTTCCGTAGCCTGTTTGAACCATAGTTCAAATTGTTTAACAGGATCGTTATCTAGTTCATTTCGCGATAGTCCTGTTTGTAAAAACTTTTGTCTGTTCTGTGTCAACGCTATTGCCATATTAAAAGGGGAGAAATCTTGATTTTTTTATATTACTCAGATGATGTGAAATTAGATATTTTATGGGTGGAAAATGTGTTGCGATCTTTAATACTATTTTTCTGATATGTTTAATAACAGGCGCATCATTAGTGAATAGTGCCACAATGCCATTGGTGCCAAAGTACATTAATCTAGTTAAATGAATTTGTTTGTTTTCATAGCTTTTAAGCACGCTTAGCGCTCCCATATCTTCACTATTTTTCAATGCGTTTTTAATAGCATTAGCCAGAATATCTTGCCCTCTCAAACCTAAATTAGCACCATGAGCTGTGACTGGATGCATGCCTACTGCCGCATCACCAATCAATGCAAACCGATGGGAAATCAATGTTTGTGAATAGACAGTTACTAAAGGATAGGCATGGCGCTTACCTTGTAATACCATCGAACCAAACTCACCTTTAAATGCGTGTGTTATTTCGTTATTAAATTCGTCTTCAGCTTGGTTCAATATTTGATCGGCTTTATCTGCCGCCACGGTGAGTACAATTGATGAGGTATTGCCAACCATAGGCAATAACGCCAAGGTTCGACCATAATGAAAATGTTCTAGCGTAATATTATTATGTGGTTTTTGATGATCCATCTGCGACACGATCATTACTTTTGAAAAATCTTTCATCAATGCGGGAATGCCCATTTTTCGCCGTATCGTTGAAAATCGGCTGTCTGCGGCAACCACTAACTTTGTTTTAATGTGCTCACCACTTGATAAGCTAACGTGCGAATATTCGGTTTGACGATTAATATTATCAACCATCACATCGGTCATTATTTCAATATTATTGGCATCATGCACTCGCTCATACAAAGCTTTACAAATTTTATAGTTGGGTATCAAGTAGCCTAGTGCATCCTTGGTTTTATCGTGATTAGTAAAACTCAAAAATGATGATGAATCACCATCAAACACCCTCGCTTCTTGCATCGGGGAAATAACGTCTTTTGGAATACGCTGCCAGGCACCCATTTTCTTTAAAATAGCAACAGATAGATGGGTTAATGCAATCTCACGACCATCAGGCTTAGGATCAGCCACTAAGTCTAATGCTCGCTTCTCAACAAGCAATACCTTAATATTTTCATTGATCATCGAACAGGCAAAACTCAAGCCTGCCTGCCCACCACCAATAACAACAATATCATAGTCCATCGTAATACCTAATTACACCAACGTAAATGATATTTTATACCTATTACTACTTGCGTAGAGTATTAATATAGGCATAAAATGCATGCTCAATATGATAATGCAATATTGTAAAAAATAACTACTTAAATTTTATGGAGAGCACAAATGACAAAGCTAGTTGATATCGAAGGCATTGGAGAAACATATGCATCAAAACTTGAAGATGCGGGACTGACTTCAATAGAAAACCTATTAAAAGTGTGTTGTGAAAAAAAAGGACGTAAAGACATTGCTGAAAAATCAGCCATCAGTGAAGCATTAATTCTCGGTTGGGCAAATCGTGCCGATCTTTCTCGAGTCAAAGGCGTAAGCACACAATATGCCGATCTTCTAGAATGTGCTGGTGTTGATACTGTGCCGGAATTAGCACAGCGCAATGCAGAAAACCTGCAAGCTAAAATGGCTGAAGTAAACGAAGAAAAAAATCTAGTTCGTCAAGTGCCGTCAGCATCACAAGTGACTGACTGGGTTGCTCAAGCTAAAGAGTTACCGCGCGTTATTACTCACTAAATAATTGTAGTAAACCGTTTCAAAATGACCATAGCTGAGATTAATCAGCTATGGTTTTTTTATTTACTGCCCATTAAAATATAGTTTTGCATGGTAACAATCTTCATGGATTTGCTTAGTTAATGCTTCTAGATCCGCAAACCTGTGTTCATCGCGCAGTTTCTTTAAAAAATGAACTTGCACATGTTCGCCATAAATATCATCTTCAAAGTCAAATAAATGCACCTCGAGCAAAGCACGCTTAAGACCTGCAACTGTTGGTCTTATCCCAACATTCGCCACACCTTCAATTGGCTCACCTGCTATACCGAATAATTGCACCGCATAAACGCCTGTCAATGGTACTTTATGACGATGTAAGTGAATATTTGCCGTTGGAAATCCTAAGGTGCGACCGCGTTTATCACCATGCGCCACCCGACCACTCATTCGGTATGGTCGACCTAGTAATTTTTCGGCCAACAACAGATCACCCGTTTGCAATGCTTGGCGAATACGAGTACTGCTAACACGATCTCCATCTATTGAAAACGTATGCATATTAACCACTTGAAAACCGTGTTGTTCACCAGCACCTTGCAACAATGTAAAGTCGCCTTGTCGATCCTTACCAAACCTAAAATCATCTCCAACAACTAAATATTTCACATTCAAACCATCAACTAGCAAACGTTGAATAAATTCCTCTGCGACCATTTGGACAAGTTGTTTATTAAACCTTAGTACGCATAGTTGCTGAATAGAATAACAACGTAATGCCTCAACCTTTTCTCTAAAACGACATAGTCGTGCAGGGGCTTTATCAGCTGCAAAAAACTCATTGGGCTGGGGTTCAAATGTAATAACAACTGCTGGCAAACCTAAGGTATCACCTTTCATTGCTAATTGCTGCAATACGGCTTGATGCCCTAAGTGTACGCCATCAAAATTGCCAATAGTGGCTACACATCCGCGAGGGTGCGAAGGTAAATTATAAAAGCCCCTGATAATTTTCTTCATGCTGTAATTGTACTGGGTATAACGTAATTAGGACAGACAAGCCTGCTTTAATTCCTTATAATGTGAACGATTGAAATTTTGTTTAGAGAAGATCGCTTTGGCAAAACGAAAAAAACTGGATTATGAAGCATCGGTGTTAGCGCTAGAATCACTGGTCAATCGCTTAGAACAAGGTGATATTAGCCTTGAAGAATCGCTCAAGTTATATGAAAGTGGCGTGTTATTAAGCCGTGATTGCCAAGATGCTTTGCAGGCTGCCGAACAAAAAGTACAATTATTATTAAAACAATCTGACCAATCAACGCTGGTTGATTTTGATCCAAACACATCTGAACCGTGACATTTTCTATTTCTGAATGGATGCAAAGCCAGCAAGATCGCATTGAACAGGCATTGTCTCAGCGACTCCCCAAAACAGGTGATTTAAGCTCTACAACACTTATTGAGGCGATGCGTTATGCGACGCTCGGTGGTGGCAAGCGATTAAGAGCATTATTAGTCTACGCTACCGGTGAGGCCTTAGCTGTGGATCTAAATACCCTTGACGCACCCGCAAGTGCAGTAGAACTAATCCATGCATATTCTTTAGTTCACGATGATATGCCCATTATGGATGACGATGATTTGCGGCGAGGCCGCCTCACCTGCCATAAAGTTTATGGTGATGCCACCGCTTTACTAGTAGGCGATGCCTTACAAACACTGGCATTTGCATCACTGTGTGATGATACACTACCCGCTTCTCAACAAAGTAAAATGGTTAAAGTGCTAGCACAACGATCGGGTGCATTAGGTATGGCAGGAGGCCAAGCGATTGATCTTGAAGCGGTAGGTCAAGCTCTTGATTTAGCCGCGCTACAGAGTATGCATGAACTAAAAACAGGCGCACTTATTCGCGCTAGCGTTCGATTAGGTGCGCTTGCCTCAGCCAATATAGATGAGTTCTCCCTTACTAAACTAGATAATTATGCGCATTGCATCGGGCTTGCTTTTCAAGTACAAGATGATGTGCTTGATGTGATTGCAAGCACGGCAACCCTAGGAAAAACACAAGGTGCCGATAAAATATTAAACAAACCTACCTACCCTGCTCTGCTTGGTTTAGAGGAGGCACAGCAAAAAGCAATAAATTTAATTGATCAAGCTTTAGCCGAATTGGCTGATTTGCCCTACAATACACAAACATTAGCTGCATTAGCCCAATTTGTAGTGCAACGAAAAAACTAATATGCCGACAAAAACCGATAATTTATTAGCCAAAATTAATAGCCCCGATGATCTTCGCCAGCTAGATAAAACGCAATTACCACAATTGGCAAAAGAAATACGTGCATTGATTGTTGATAGTGTGCAACAAACAGGCGGGCATATTTCATCTAATTTAGGCGTGGTTGAGCTGACACTAGCATTGCATTATGTCTACAATACGCCAGATGATCGTTTTGTTTGGGATGTAGGGCATCAAAGCTACACCCATAAAATCATTACCGGTCGTCGTGATCAAATGAATACTATGCGTCAAGCAGGTGGGTTGTCAGGTTTTCCTAAACGCAGTGAAAGCCCCTATGATGCCTTTGGTACAGGTCATTCAAGCACCTCCATTAGCGCAGCATTAGGCATGGCAATTGCCTCTCAACTCAATAATGAACACCGCCGAGCGGTAGCCATTATCGGTGATGGCGCACTCACAGCTGGTCAAGCTTATGAAGCACTAGCTCATGCTGGCGATTTAAGTGCCAATATATTGGTGGTGCTTAATGATAATGAAATGTCGATTTCTAAAAATGTCGGCGGCATGTCTAATTATCTAGCACGTGTACTCTCAGGAAATCTTTATGCCTCAGCACGTGAAGGCAGTAAAAAGGTATTAGAAAAAATACCTCCGGCTTGGGAATTTGCCCGCCGCGCTGAAGAGCATATGAAAGGCATGATCATTCCCGGTACCTTATTTGAAGAAATGGGTTTTAACTATATCGGCCCGATTGATGGTCATGATCTTGATACATTACTTGCAACCTTAAGCAATTTGCGTGAACGCAAAGGCCCGCAGTTTTTGCATATTGTCACCAAAAAAGGCAAAGGCTATCAGCCTGCCGAACAACAACCCGGCAAGTTTCATGGTGTAAGCCCCGCTAGCAATATCAAGTCTAAAATTTCTGGTCCAAGTTACACCCAAGTTTTTAGTCAATGGCTGTGTGATATGGCGAAGCAATGCCCTGATCTAGTTGGAATTACGCCTGCAATGTGTGACGGATCGGGGCTTAATGATTTTGCTGAGCAATACCCTGATCGCTATTTTGATGTCGGCATTGCAGAACAACATGCGGTTACCTTAGCGGCGGGTATTGCCTGTGAGGGTAAAAAGCCGGTTGTGGCGATTTATTCCACCTTTTTGCAACGCGCCTATGATCAATTAATACATGATGTTGCTATCCAAAACTTACCCGTTCTATTCGCCATTGATCGCGGTGGCTTAGTGGGCGCTGATGGCGCAACCCACGCGGGCACATTTGATTTAAGTTATTTACGTTGTATTCCAAACTTGGTGGTGATGGCTGCATCTGATGAAAATGAATGCCGTCAGATGTTAACAACAGGCTACCGACACAAAGGGCCCAGCGCTGTACGTTATCCTCGTGGTACTGGACCGGGTGTAATGATTGAGCCAGAATTAACGACAGTTGAGATAGGTAAAGCAGAGATTAAGCGCCAAGGTAACAAGATCGCTATTCTTGCTTTTGGCACCATGGTACCAGCTGCAATAGAAGCCGCAGAATTACTTGATGCAACCGCCATTAATATGCGCTTTATAAAACCATTAGATACCCAATTAATTAGCGATATTACTGCCAATCATGATCTTATTATCACTATAGAAGAAAATAGCCGTCTTGGTGGCGCTGGCAGCGGCATCGCAGAATTGTTACTCTCAATTGGCAGTAGTACACCGATTGAGATCATGGGTTTACCTGATATATTTATTAATCATGGTGACCATAAAACCATGCTGTCTGAGTGTAAATTAGATGCCGCAGCAATTATTGCTACTGCCCAAAAACATTTCCCCGTATAATATTGTGTATGAATATGAGCATCTCTAAAAACCTAAGTGTGATGTAGGGAATGCAAAAAAAGGCACTGTTTTATGCGTTTCATTTGTGTGCTTAGGTTTTTAGATGTGTCCATATGATAAATCCCTAGTATAATAGTCAACTATGAGTTCAAGTTACATATTAAAAATTCTGGCAGATTTTGCCTCAGCACACACCTTGCGTGATTACCCCGGTGATTGCAAGCGCATGCATGGTCACAACTGGAAAATAGAAGTTGAAGTCACTGCCACAACATTGAATGAACACGGCATGGGAATGGACTTTAAAACCATTAAAACCGCAACACGTAAATTGGCAAAAATATTGGATCACCGTTATCTTAATGATATTCCACCGTTTGATACTATTAACCCAACCGCTGAAAATATTGCCCAATATTTCTACCAGAACTTGAGTAAAACAGTAAATACAGATACAGCTAAAATATCAGCTGTGACCCTGTGGGAAACCGACCGTGCCTGCGTTCGTTATAGTGAGTATTAAATGACTACTAATAAAAAACCGGATTGTTGCGATGAAATCGAAGATGTGCAAAACATTGCCGATAAACGGCATATTGCTATTGATAAAGTGGGTATAAAAGACATTCAGCACCCCATCAAAGTGAGTGACCGTGATGCTGGTGAACAGCATACCATCGCTAACTTTAATATGTATGTGAACCTGCCACATCAATTCAAAGGCACGCATATGTCTCGCTTTGTTGAGATTTTAAATCAACATGAGCGTGAAATTACCGTGCAATCATTCCGCGAAATGCTGCCGCAAATGACTGAGCGATTGCAAGCAGAGTCCGGCTATATTGAAATGGACTTTCCTTATTTTGTTAATAAAACAGCGCCCATTAGCAAAGTAGAAAGTTTAATGGATTATCAAGTAAGCTTCTTAGGGGAAATAACAGGTGCTAAAACAGAGGTAATGGTCAAAGTTGTTGTCCCCGTTACCAGCCTATGCCCATGTTCTAAAAACATTTCAGACTATGGCGCACATAATCAGCGTTCACATGTCACTGTGACCGTGCGCGCTGAAAGATTTATCTGGATTGAAGATATTATTGATCTAGTGGAAGAAGAGGCATCATGTGAGATTTTTGGCTTATTAAAACGTCCTGATGAAAAATTTGTTACTGAAAAAGCCTATGACAACCCAAAATTTGTTGAAGATATTGTGCGTGATATTGCTGCACGCTTAAATGATGATAACCGTATTGAAGCGTATATCGTAGAATCAGAAAACTTTGAATCCATTCATAATCATTCTGCTTATGCCTTGATAAGTAACGGCTTCAATTAAACATTTTTTGAAAATATCCTGATAGTTTAGCGGATCAGAACCGTCAGAATTTCTTCTTTAAATTCATTTTTTCGCCTGATTGTATTATTTCTAACTGATTTAGAAATGACATCCCCAATAAAGCACGCTCTGGTTCGGCACCATCCAGTACCATCGCCCTAACATTATATAATTTAATATCACCTATTTGAACAACATCTAAATTAACTTCATAACCAATTTCAGTGCCCGATGCGGTTTTAATGACAATCTTTTTAGCATTAAGATAATCCAATCCTACTCTTTGTGCAGTGGCAGCATTGAGTGCTATGGCTGTTGCCCCCGTATCAACTAAAAATTCAACTGTAGCGCCATTTACGCTACCCGTTGTAGAATACATACCATCGGTCAGCCACAACTCCAGCTCTGCTTGCTTCGAGGTGGTTTTAAAATTAGAACTAATATGTTGCCCCAACCGATAGATCTTTTGAACACCATTAATTTCTAATACGGCTTTGTTGCTATTGGCTGAAATCAGTGTAACGCCTTCTGGACTGGTTATGCCTACTTTTAATAGTCGCTGTTTTTTATTTATTTCAATTACTGCTTGATCGCTAAATAAACCCACTACCACTATAGTTAAATTCTCCGACCATACAATTGATGAGTTTAGCAGTATAATAAGTCCTAAAATCCATATTTTATTCATCTACTAAGCTCTCAGTAATTTTATAAACAGAATAATAGCGTATTACCATGAAAATATCTCCTTTCCCATCTATTACCGGCGCTATATTAGCGGGTGGCAAGGCACGTCGTATGGGCGGCGAAGACAAAGGGCTGATTTTATTTAATGGCAAACCACTTATTCAGCATGTTATCAATGCTTTGAAACCGCAACTTGATAATATAATCATTAATGCGAATAGGCACGTTGAGCAGTATCAAAGTTTTGGCTATCCCGTTATCCAAGATACATTAGCAGGTTTTTGTGGCCCCTTAGCGGGCATACTCAGTGCTATGCAGTTTGTTGATAGTGATTATATTATTACTGCGCCCTGTGATGCGCCAATGATTTCACAGCAATATCGTCAGCGGATGATGGAAACACTCTTAAATGAGCAAGCTGATATTGCTGTGGCTAGTGATGGTCAACGCTTACAACCGGTATTTTGCCTGCTTCCCACTCGCCTACAAGAACAATTAGCGCATTACCTTGCCAAGGGCAACCGGAAAATCGATCAATGGTTTGAACAATATAACGTAGCGGTAGTTGATTTCTCCGATCAAACCGGATCTTTTGCCAACTTTAATTGTTATGATGATATCCGCAACCATCAAACAACAGTATCATCGCCGATCCCACTACTTGGTTTTGCCGCATTTAGTGGTACAGGAAAAACCACTTTGTTACGCCAGCTAATTCCCGCACTAAAAGAGCAAGGGATCACTGTAGCTGTGATAAAACATGCTCATCATAACTTTGATATTGATATTCCGGGAAAAGATAGTTATGAAATAAGAAAAGCAGGGGCGCAACAGATCCTTATTTCATCACGTAATCTTATGGCGTTAATGGAGCAGCAGGCTACTGGGCTAACTGATCCCCGGCTGGACGATCTTATTAAACGTTTAGATCTTAAATCGGTAGATTTAATTTTAGTAGAAGGGTTTAAAGATGAACAATTTCCTAAAATTGAGTTACATCGTCCATCACTAGATAAACCCTTACTACATCTTGATGATAAAAATATTATTGCAATTGCATTTGATAAACCTGTACAAAATATGCTCGCCATCGATCAGCTAGATCTAAATAACATCCCTGCATTAGCTAATTATATTCAAACTTTTATTACAAATTGGACGGCTTATTATGGCTGAATTCACTCCACAACCAAGCTGTGCAGATCCACATGAGCCTAATAGCTTAAGTGTCATGCAAGCAACGCAGCGCATTACTGAACTTATTATTCCCATTACCGAATCGGAAACACGTTCTCTCAGAGACAGCTTAGATCACATTTTAGATGATGACATTATCTCGCCGATTAATGTGCCACCACATAACAATTCAGCGATGGATGGCTATGCCATTTATGGTTCAGCTATTTCAGGGGAAATGTTTACTTTAAAACAAGTGGGAATAGCTTTTGCCGGTCAGCCTTTTACTGGCGATATTCAGCGAGGTGAGTGTATTGGTATTATGACAGGTGCCATGATGCCTGCTGAATGTGACACGGTGATTATGCAAGAGCATGTCGAGGTTCACGACACACTTATTACTATGCATGGCAAGCATCTACAGAGTCAAAATGTGCGCTTGGCAGGAGAAGATCTACAAATAGGCGAGACTGTACTTAATGAAGGCCACAAAATCACCCCCGCTGATTTAGGTTTAATCGCCTCACTAGGCATTGCAGAACTTACTGTTAAGCGTAGACTCCGTATTGCTTTTTTTTCTACTGGCGATGAATTGCGCTCACTAGGCGAAGCGCTACAAGCTGGACAGATCTATGACAGTAATCGTTACACACTTTATGGCATGTTAAGCCATCTTAATGTTGACATTATTGATATGGGCGTAGTACCAGATCAGAAACAAGCCTTGCGTGATGCATTGCAACAGGCTGCCAAGCAGGCTGATGTAGTAATTACAACAGGGGGAGTTTCTGTAGGTGAAGCGGATCATGTAAAAGAAATGCTAGCAGAATTAGGACAAGTTGGTTTTTGGAAAATAGCAATGAAACCAGGACGACCCCTTGCTTTTGGCACCCTAAACGATGCTTTATTTTTTGGCTTGCCCGGTAACCCCGTGTCGGTGATGGTGACATTTTATCAATTTGTATTGCCCGCGCTACAACAACTTTCAGGTCAAAATACAGTTGTTCAACAGCGGTTACAGCTCAATTGTATCAGCCCCATCCGTAAACGTGCCGGTCGTTTTGAATTTCAGCGTGGTATTTTATTTGAAGATGCTCACGGCATCACTCAAGTGAAAACGACAGGTGAGCAAGGATCAGGCATATTACGCTCAATGAGTATTGCTAATTGTTTTATTCTATTAGACGAGCAGTGTGATGGTATTCAAGCCAATACCATCGTTACTGTGCAACCTTTTTCAGGCTTAATTTAAATGAGAGAAAGTGCAGCAAAAAAGAAATTAGAATTTAATAAATTAAGCAAACGCCTGCGTCGCAACGTAGGACAAGCCATTGCTGATTACAATATGATCCAAGATGGCGACAAAATCATGGTATGCCTGTCAGGTGGCAAAGACAGCTACACCCTGCTTGATATATTGATCAATCTACAAAAACATGCACCCATAAGTTTTGAACTTATTGCAGTTAATCTCGATCAAAAACAACCCGCCTTCCCAGAACATATTTTGCCGGAGTATCTCACCTCGATTGGCGTAGATTTTCATATTATTGAAAAAGACACTTACAGTATCGTCAAAGAAATAGTCCCGGAAGGAAAAACCACTTGTGGGATCTGCTCTCGCTTACGCCGCGGCTCCTTATATGGTTATGCAAGACAAAATGGCATCACCAAAATTG
>CAYTAM010000012.1:0-16212 GCA_964435685.1 uncultured Methylophaga sp.
TTTGGTAATAAGTAAATACCCCGTCGTTGTTTTTTATCAGCATCATTCATTATAATAAATATCTCTAATTATTTACTGGGAAAAGCCCATAGCACAAAGAAACCTAGTGTAATATTCTCGCATATCCCCGTTATCATTGGAAATATACTTGCTATCGTCAAATTGTGATTTTTAATGGCGATGTTCTATAAAAATAGCTTTACTTAGCACTAAGAAATAAGCGGTAGATAAACCCGCTGAACCGAAAAGCATACACATTACAACAATTTGATAATGCGCTGCAATGATCGGTGACACCCCCGATAGGATCTGTCCCGTCATCATACCCGGCAAGGCAACTAAGCCGACCGCAAAAAAAGAGTTCACAATCGGAATAAAGGCAGCATTAAACGCGATTGAGCGTGCTTTTTCATAGGGCACATCACGCTGTAGCTCAGCATGTAACCGTTCTGCTGCCAAGCTAACGCTATTCATTGAACTGGCAAAGATCATTCCTGCTAGTGGGATCATATATTTAGGTTCAAACCAAGGTTGTAGATTAAAAACACCTTGCGTTACCAGTGCCAACGTTGTGCCTCCGCCAACTAAAATAGCCCAAAATGCATGACCGTATAAGGTTCGCTGATGTTTTTTGACCGTACCTAGCGCGATCCAACTCGCCGCTGTTACCATTATTATCATCACAATTACAACCAACCATGCACTCTCTGCTTGAAAAATAGTGGTCAGAATATAACCCACTAATAATAATTGCACTAACATTCGGCTCACTGAATAAAATGCATTTTTCACATCCAATGACCATTTATATAAAATGAAAATAACTGCAATTACAGGGATAAAAGCCAGTACTAAATTAAGTGGTGGGATGATTTGAATGGTTGAAGTCATAGTTTTAACCTTAAGACTGCGATCTCAAACTAGAGATACCACCTTATCATAAAACCGTAATAACCGTTCTATACGTGTACCACAGTAAGCTTCAAAAATATCACGCGGGATCCATGTTGTAACATCTTTTAAATCTGTTTTCATGCTGACTTCCTATTGTTCAAACTTATAATTCTACTTGGATTTAACTGAACGTCTATACTCATCCATTTCATTAAAGTTTAAATAGCGATATATTTCATCTGACATAGGTTCAATACCTGCTACTTTTTGTTGATATTCTTCAACCGTAGGTAAACGCCCAATGCTAGCTACAACAGCTGCTAACTCAGCGGATGATAAGTAAACATCTGCACCATTCCCTAAACGATTGGGGAAGTTCCGTGTTGATGTTGAAACTACCGTAGCATTATCAGCAACACGTGCCTGGTTACCCATGCATAATGAACAGCCGGGGGTTTCTGTTCGTGCCCCAACCCGACTAAAGATACTATAAACGCCTTCTTGTTGTAATTGATGTGCATCCATTTTTGTGGGGGGTGCAATCCACAACTTAGTGGGCAAATTACCCATATTTTCAAGCACTTTACCGGCGGCGCGATAATGACCAATATTGGTCATGCATGAACCGATAAAGACTTCATCAATCTCAACACCGGCTAATTCTGATAAAGGTTTAATATCATCAGGATCATTGGGGCAGGCCAATAATGGTTCTGTGATCTCATTCAAATCTATTTCAATGATTTCAGCATATTCGGCATCGGCATCACGCTCTAAAAGTTGGGGATCGGCTAGCCATGCTTTCATGCTCTCAATTCGGCGTTGCAAGGTACGCTCATCTTGATAGCCATCATCAATCATCCATTCTAATAGTGAAATATTAGAGTTGAGAAACTCAATAATGGGTGCTTTATTTAAATGTACGGTACAGCCATTAGCTGATCGTTCCGCTGAGGCATCAGATAATTCAAATGCTTGCTCTACTTTTAAATCGGGCAAGCCTTCAATTTCTAATACACGACCATTAAAGACATTTTTTTTGCCTTTCTTTTCAATAGTAAGCAGACCTTTTTGAATGGCCACATAAGGAATAGCATTAACTAAGTCACGCAAAGTAATACCTAGTTGCATCTCACCTTTAAAACGCACCAACACTGATTCTGGCATATCTAATGGCATCACACCTAAAGCTGCAGCAAAAGCCACCAAGCCTGAACCGGCAGGAAAGCTAATGCCAATTGGAAAACGGGTATGAGAATCGCCACCTGTGCCAACAGTGTCAGGCAACACCATACGATTTAACCATGAATGAATTACACCATCACCGGGACGCAAACTCACGCCTGCGCGCGTGCTAATAAAGTCAGGCAATGTATGTTGCAAGGTAATATCTACAGGTTTTGGATAGGCTGCGGTATGACAGAAAGACTGCATCACTAAATCAGCTGAGAAACCTAGACAGGCTAATTCTTTTAACTCATCGCGGGTCATCGCACCCGTTGTATCTTGTGATCCTACTGTGGTTACTTTTGGTTCACAATACGTACCCGGTCTCACTCCCGCAACACCACATGCCTTCCCTACTATTTTTTGAGCAAGCGTAAAGCCTTTACCGGTATCTGTAGGTGCAACAGGGCGTACAAATACATCTGATGCAGGTAAACCGAGTGTTTCTCGGGCTTTATCGGTTAAGCCACGACCTATAATCAACGGAATTCTACCACCGGCACGCACTTCATCTGCTAATGTTGTTGGTCGCATTTTAAATGTTGAAATCGTATTGCCGGCTTCATCGGTGATCTTGCCATCATAAGGATAAATGGTAATGACATCACTGGTGTTTAATGCTGATACATCGCACTCAATGGGTAAGGCACCTGAATCTTCCGCCGTATTGTAAAAAATAGGCGCAATATTACCGCCCAAAACCACACCGCCTATGCGTTTGTTCGGTACAAAAGGAATATCTTCCCCCATATGCCAAAGCACTGAGTTAATCGCTGATTTTCGCGATGAACCTGTGCCCACCACATCGCCGACATAGGCTAAGGGATACCCTTTTTTCTTTAGCTCGATAATATCTTCTAACGGTGTGTCCATAGTGTTGATTAACATGGCTTTAGCATGCAAAGGAATATCAGGCCGGCTCCACGCTTCGGTCGCCGGTGACAAATCATCGGTATTGGTTTCACCCGCTACTTTAAATACCGTTAAGGTGATGCTTTCAGGCAATGCAGCTTTAGCGGTGAACCATTCCGCGTCAGCCCATGATTGCACCACACGTTTTGCATAATCATTAGTTGCCGATTTTTCAACTACATCATGATAGGCATCATAAACAAGTAAGGTATGTGATAGTGCAATCTCTGCTGTTGGCGCTGTAATATCATTATCTAACAAGTCAATCAGTGGCTGAATATTATAACCTCCGCGCATGGTACCCAATAATTCTGTTGCTTTAACGGCATCAATCAAAGCACACAATGCTTCACCCTTAGCGATATCCGCTAAAAACCCTGCTTTAACATAAGCGGCTTGATCAACACCCGGCGGCACCCGTTCAATTAATAAATCTAATAATTGGTCTGTCGGCTCTGTTTTCAGTAATTCAACTAATGCAGATACTTGATCAGCATCTAATGGCAAAGGGGGCAAACCTTCTTTAGCCCGTTGTTCAACATGGTGTTGATAGTCATCTAACACGTAATTCTCTCCAGTTCTCCCACTTTAATAAGCTATTTTAACATGGTCTCCGAACAGAACCGCAGATCTGATATAATTTATGCATTATTTTCCCTACTTTGGAGTTTTTGTGAACTTATCTTCACTCACTGCTATATCCCCTATCGATGGTCGCTATGCTGATAAAACAAAGGTCTTGCGCCCTTATTTTAGTGAATATGGCTTATTGCGCGCTCGGGTTGAAGTTGAAGTACGTTGGCTGCATTTATTGGGCGCGAATACAGATATTGCTGAAGTGCCAAAATTGAGTGATGAAGCTGAGCAGTTTCTTAATGATCTGGTCGCTACTTTCTCAGTGGATGATGCCGCTGAAATTAAAGAGATTGAACGCACCACCAATCACGATGTTAAAGCTGTTGAGTATTTCATCAAACGTAAACTTAAAGGCAATGCTGAATTAGCTAAAATCAGTGAGTTTGTACATTTCGCGTGTACTTCAGAAGATATTAACAATACCTCGTACGGCATTATGTTGAAAAAGGCGCGTGAAGAAGTGATTTTGCCTGAAATGGATACTTTGATCGGTGCTATTCGTAAAATTGCCATTGAACATGCTGCAACGCCAATGATGTCACGTACTCATGGTCAGCCTGCATCTCCTACTACCTTAGGCAAAGAAATGGCAAATGTGGTACAGCGTCTTGAACGACAACGCACCCATGTAGCTGCGGTATTGTTTTATGGAAAAATGAATGGGGCTGTCGGTAACTATAATGCCCATTTATCTGCTTATCCTGATGTTGATTGGCCGATGATGGCAGATGCCTTTGTTACCGGCTTAGGTTTGCAGTGGAATAAATACACCACCCAAATTGAACCCCATGATTATATGGCTGAGTTATTTCAAGCGATAATGCGTTTTAATACGGTGTTAATTGATTTTTGTCGTGATATTTGGAGTTATATCTCAATCGGTCACTTTAAACAAAAAACCATTAAAGGTGAAATTGGCTCATCCACCATGCCCCATAAAGTAAACCCTATTGATTTTGAAAATGCTGAAGGTAATTTAGGTTTAGCGAATGCCATGTTTGATCACTTAGCGATTAAACTGCCTATTTCTCGCTGGCAGCGTGATCTGACCGATTCAACTGTTTTGCGTAATATTGGCGTTGGTTTTTCCTACTCTATTTTGGCTTATAGCTCAGCTTTAAAAGGCATTAGCAAACTTGATCCCAGCCCTGAATCAATGGCAAAAGATCTGAATGAAAACTGGGAAGTATTGGCAGAACCCATTCAAACTGTGATGCGCCGCTATGGTATTGACAACCCCTATGAGAAACTAAAAGACCTGACACGTGGTCAACGTGTTAATGAACAAATTTTACTTGAATTCATTGAGGGTTTAGATTTGCCAGAACAAGCGAAAGCCACACTACGACAATTAACGCCTGCAAACTATATTGGTAATGCAGCGGAACAAGCGCGTAACTGTTAGCACTATTCTGCTATGGAAAACTTTCCTAATAATACTCATAAAGCAGAACGCATTCGCTTTGATGGTCGAGAACAAGCTATCCCTTTAGTGATTGAATTAGCCCAGCAAGCTACATATCGTATCTGTATCTTAGGGCGAAATATTGATCCTGTTTTATTTGATAACCCAGAGTTTGTCGAATGTGCCAGTCGCCTAGCACGACGTAGCCCGCGTTCAGAAATACGCATTATTGCCCAAAGCACAAAAACTAATATGCAACAAGGCCACCGTTTAATTACGCTTGTTCAACATTTATCAAGCGATATCCATATTCGCAACCCGGAAAAGCAACAGCAAACCATTCAGCAAACCCTATTTTTAGTTGATGATTTTGCTTATTTACTCTGCCCTCGAGCAACACAATATACCGGTTTTGCTAATCACTATGATAGGTTAGAAGTGCGAGAGCTAGCTCTGCAATTTAATGACTTATGGCAACATAGCAAAGCAGATCGTTCTGTAAGGCGATTAACACTATGAAAAAATCAGTATTATTGGTATTTCTTATCCTCTTTAACAGCTTGTTACTTGCGGAAAGTAGCATTGAAACTATTCAGCTAAATCACCGTTTGGCAAGTGAGCTATTACCTGAAATTCAAGCTTTTTTGCCTAAACAAGCAACTGCACGAGCCTTTAATGACTTTATTATTTTACAAGCAGATAAGCAGACAGTCACTCAAATAAAAAAGTTGATTCGCCAACTTGATACACCGCTACAACGGCTAAAAATCACCGTAGTAAGAACGGATCAACGGCTATCTAGACATGATGGTAGTCAAGTTTCTGCTGGTGTATCAGTTAGCGATGATGATATTATTATTACCGATATATCACTGACAAAATGGTCAACAAAAAATGCCAGAAATAAAGACCAATATTTTCAGGCACAAGGTGTTGCTAATAAAGCTATATCCATTATGATGACTAAAGATATTCCCCAGCAGCAGCAATATCTTATTTTACGTGCTGATGGTGACTTAGCCGTTCAAAACACTACCCATTATATTAATATAAACAATGGTTTCACAGCTATTGCTAGAGTGTTACCTAATCATCAAGTGAGCGTTGATATCCACCCGCTGTTTGGTCATTTTTCACCACAAACAGGTATCGTTACAACAAGCAATATTGTAAGCACCGTTTCTGGTGGCGAAGGCAAATGGATCTTATTAGGTGAAATCAATAATGGCAAAAACATCGATCAATATGGAACAACACGTTACCATAGCCATCAACAACAGCAACAACATATCTACATTAAGGTAGAACAACTATTATAAGTTATTCTACCCTCCTAATCTAAGAGAAATTATGAATATTAAACAAGCTATTGTCGAGCGTCGTAGCGTTAAACATTTTGATCCTAATCATATTATGACAGCAGCAGAAATTACTGAGCTAATGGAGCAGGTAATTTTATCGCCCACAGCATTTAATATTCAGCATTGGCGTTTTGTTCAGGTGCAAGATAAAGAAAAACGGCAACAAATTCAACAAGCTAGTTGGGGACAAGTGCAAGTAACAGAAGCTTCATTATTGCTGGTATTATGTGCCGATCTCAACGCTTGGGAAAAACAACCTGATCGTTATTGGCAAAATGCTCCCTCAGATGTACAAGACTTTTTATTAGCTGCAATTGAGGGTTATTACGCCAACCACCACCAAGCTCAACGAGATGAGTGTTTTCGTTCATCCAGTATCGCTGCGATGAGCATTATGCTGATGGCAAAAGAGTTAGGTTATGACAGTTGCCCAATGGATGGCTTTGATTTTGATAAAGTGGCCAAAATCATCAACTTACCCCATGATCATATTATCACCATGATGATTACTATTGGCAAAAAAACTGAAGACGCTCGACCTCGCGGTGGTCAACTACCGCTTAAAGAAGTATTACTAACAAATACTTTTTAGGATCTTATATGGTAGGTGGTAATGCTTCCACTACTGTATTCCTACCTTTCCGTTTTGCCATATATAGCGCGCGATCTGCACGTTGCAAAAAACTATCAACACCTTCTGAGGGAAAATAACGCGCCACACCAAATGACATGGTAATTGTGCCTAATGATTCCCTAGTATCTTTACGCTGAATACGTTTGCCTGCAATTTCTGCCCGTATATTTTCAGCTAAACGTTTAACATTATCTAAACTAGTATTTAGTAATATAATAGCAAATTCTTCACCACCATAGCGCGCAACTAAATCTCGACCTTTTACTGCCCCTTTCAACGTATTTGCAACAACTCTTAATACTTGGTCTCCCACCAAATGACCATGTTTATCATTGATTTTCTTAAATAAATCTAAATCAGAGAAAATAATGCATAATTCAACCTGATTATTATCCGCATCTCGTGTGGCTTTTTCTAAAATATCATCTAAGGCTTTTCGATTTGCTAATTTTGTGAGTGTATCTATTTTTGCTTCACGCTTAGCGGTATCAAGGTCCTTCCTCAGATCTTGCATTTCGACCATAGTGGTATTTAACCGTTCTGATAACAATTCAGTTGATTTTACAGCTAGCCTCGCTTCTGAAAGCACTTCATCAACCACATTACGCACATCATCTTGGCTCATATTGGGTTGAAGTCTATTAACAATATCTACTAATTTAGTACTTGTTTGCTTGGATGAGATTACGCCTTTTGAAACAAAACTAAGCACTTCTGTTAATAGACGTCTAAGATCTTGGCGCATCTCTAAGAGTGCAGCTTGATCCTGTTCACGATCAAAGAATTTTTGATATAACTCACTGCTTTGTTTTTCGGTAAGACGCTCATTATCATCAACACTGGCATCAACAGCATGTTTTAATGCTTCATTACTACCCGCCACATATTCATACCACACCGCATAATTTGCCGGTGTCATTGCAATGCCATGTTTTGTCATCAGCGGTAATGCTAAACGCATATATTCCGCTGCCTGATCTTGATATTCGTTGTATTCCACTTACTTCTTTCAACCTATAAATTTAATTATTTTTTCTACCTGCAATTTTTAATCGCAATGCATTCAATTTAATAAAGCCTTCCGCATCTTTTTGATTATACGCGCCTTTATCATCTTCAAATGTAGCGATTGATTCATCAAATAAACTGTTCGTTTCAGATCTCCGCCCCACTACAGTCACATTGCCTTTATATAATTTTATTCTAACCTCACCATTGACCCTTTGCTGGCTTTTATCAATCATTACTTGTAACATTTCACGCTCTGGCGACCACCAATAGCCGTTATATATTAAGCTGGCATAGCGTGGCATAAACTCATCTTTAAGATGCGCCGCTTCACGATCAACGGTAATTGATTCAATTGCACGATGTGCTGGTAGCATAATCGTACCCGCCGGTGTTTCATAACAACCGCGCGCTTTCATACCTACATAACGGTTTTCAACCATATCTAAACGGCCGATACCATTAGCGCCTCCCACCTTATTCAAATACTCCATTACGATGGCAGGAGTCATTGCCTTACCATCTATAGCGGCAATATCTCCTTTTTCATAAGTTAATTCTAAATAAGTAGGCTCATCAGGAGCATTTTCAGGTGAAACAGTCCAACGCCACATCGACTGTTCTGGCTCTGTCCATGGATCTTCAAGAATATCACCTTCATAGGAAATATGAAGCAAATTGGCATCCATTGAATAGGGTGATTTTTTACCTAATTTCATTTCAACGGGAATACCATGCTCCTCAGCATAATCAAGTAGACTTTGACGAGAGCTTAAATCCCATTCACGCCAAGGTGCAATGACTTGGATCTCAGGGCTTAATGCATATGCACCTAATTCAAAGCGCACTTGATCATTACCTTTACCCGTCGCTCCGTGAGATATAGCCTCGGCACCCACTTCTGCTGCAATTTCCACCAAACGTTTAGCAATCAAGGGTCTGGCTATCGAAGTACCTAGTAAGTATTCGCCTTCATAGACGGTGTTGGCGCGGAACATGGGAAACACATAATCGCGGGCGAATTCTTCACGCAAATCTTCAATATAAATGTCTTTAATGCCCATCGCCTCTGCTTTGACACGAGCAGGCTCAACTTCTTCACCTTGACCAATATCAGCAGTAAATGTTACCACTTCACACTCATAGGTATCTTGTAACCATTTCAAAATAATTGAGGTATCAAGACCGCCAGAATAAGCAAGAACGACTTTTTTGATCTTTGGCATGTGAAATTTGTTTCCTGTAAAACGATGTATTTATAACTAATTGAACAGTATATCAAATACCACGCGTTGCTATCACCTCTTTAACCGCATTTCTGCCATCTGCCTTGCAACTTATCCGGCGCGGGGCATCAAGGTATTGCAATTTAAAACCAAGATCTTTATATAATTTAATAATTCGTTCGGTTGCTTGATTTGATATTACGACAGGTCCTTTATGTTCGATCAACCATTCGGCAAGTCTAACTTGATCCTCCCAATCAAAACCTTGCTGTGCATACTGGCGAAAAGGCACATCGTAAGGAGGATCAGCATAGATAAAGTCATTTTCGTCTACTTCTAGCTGTTCAAAATCTTCATTGCTGAATTCCCAATCCGCTAATACAGATTGATAAGGCGTAAAGTCAGTCTGATAATTGATTGTCTTATAACGACCAAAAGGCACATTGTAGCCACCCGATTTATTAAAACGACACAGACCGTTATAGCCGGTTTTATTAAGGTAATAAAACAATTGCGCTGTAGTGTTTTTTGACTCACCTAGCTGATTTAGACGATTAAATTCTTTTCGTTGTCGATAATAAGTCGCTTCATCATTTTCAAACGATATATCTAACTTCAAACCTTGCTGGATCTGCTGATAGAAGTTGATCACCGCAAAATTAATATCGTTTAACAATGCTTTTTCAGCTTGCAAACCTAGTGCAACGGACAAGCCACCACAAAAAGGCTCAACCAAGCGGAGATCTGGGTATTTCTTCCAAGTTTTTGCTAACTTGGGAATCAACCAACGTTTGCCCCCCGCCCATTTCAGGGGAGGGCTTAATTGCGTTACCTGTTTGTCCATCCTTATCCCGTTCTCAGGTTATTTAGAATGCAGTGTTTTACGTGGTGGCATTAGATCGGTAATACTGCCCTCTGCCATTTCAGCAGCAAAGCCTAGTGTTTCAGATAAGGTGGGATGCGGATGAATGCTTAGACCTATATCTTCAGCATCAGCGCCCATTTCAAGCGCTAAAACAGCCTCAGCGATGAGTTCTCCTGCATTTGTGCCAACAATACCCGCGCCAATAATACGACCTGTTTTTTTGTCAAACAACGCTTTTGTTAAACCTTCATTACGACCAATACTTAAACTACGACCACTGGCAGCCCAAGGGAATGCACCTTTAACAAAGTCGAGCTTTTGCTGTTTAGCTTCGGCTTCGGTGATGCCCATCCATGCAATTTCGGGATCAGTATAAGCAACGCAAGGAATGGTCATTGGATCAAAGGCTGATTTTATGCCTGAAATAACTTCTGCCGCCACTTTCGCTTCATGTACTGCTTTATGAGCCAACATCGGTTGACCAACAACATCACCGATTGCGTAAATATGAGGTACATTAGTGGTCATTTGAGCATCAACATTAATAAAGCCATAATCATCTACGGCAATACCTGCAGCTTCTGCATTAATCAATTTGCCATTGGGTGAGCGACCAACAGCGACTAAAATCTTGTCATAGCTAACGGTATCGGGTGCATCTTTACCTTCAAATGACACTTTTAAGCTTTTTTTCTGGGCTTCAATGCTTGTTACTCGCGTATTGAGGTAAATTGCTTGGTATTCTTTTTGTACTTTCTTCAATAATGGCTTAACAATATCTTTATCTGCACCGGGGATTAAACCACTTTGCATTTCTACAACGGTAATTTTTGAACCTAAGGCGTGATAAACGGTTGCCATTTCTAGACCAATAATACCGCCACCAATCACTAATAATGACTTAGGCACATCTGCTAAATCTAAGGCATCGGTAGAATCCATCATCCGCGGATCATCATTGGGGAATACCGGCACTTTTGTGACGCGAGAACCAGCGGCAATAATACATTTATCAAATGAAATCGTTTGAGTACCCTCTGACGTTTCAACCATCATGGTATGGGTGCCAGCAAAGCGTGCTTCACCCTGAACAATCGTTACTTTACGTTGTTTCGCAAGTGCTTTCAAACCACCTGTTAAACCATCGACAATACTATTTTTCCAGCTTTCAATTTTACGAATATCTACTTCTGGTTTTGCAAAGCTGACACCGTGATCTTCCATGCTCGCCGCCTCATTGATAACTTGAGCAGTATGCAACAAGGCTTTTGAAGGGATACATCCCACATTTAAACATACACCGCCAATTTTGGCGTGACGTTCAATCATCACCACTTGGCGACCTAAATCAGCCGCACGGAATGCAGCGGTATAGCCGCCGGGTCCCGACCCCAGAACTAATACTTCTGCATGTAAATCAGCATCAGCTGCCGCAGTACTCACAACGGTGGCTGCATCCACTTTTGGCGCTTCTTTTATTTCTTCAACAGCAGGTACTTCAGCTTTCACATCTTCATCCGTTTCAAGCGTTAAAATAACACTGCCTTCTTTAACTTTGTCGCCAACAGACACATTCATGGCAACCACTGTGCCTGCCGTATCGGTTGGGATCTCCATCGCCGCTTTATCAGACTCGAGTGTAATCACATCTTGATTAGCTTCAATAACATCACCAACACTAACTAAAACCTCAATAATTTCTACTTCGTCAAAATCACCAATATCAGGTACTTTTATTTCAACACTACTCATAACAATACCTTTCTGATGTCAGATAACATTTGGTTTAAATGGGTAGTAAAACGTGCACCCATTGCACCATCAACCACACGATGGTCATAAGAAACCGACAATGGCAACATCAAACGCGGTTCAAATTCACTGCCATTCCAAACAGGTTGCATTTTATGGCGACCGACACCTAAAATGGCCACTTCAGGTGCATTAACAATAGGTGTAAAGAAACTGCCGCCGATACCGCCTAAGCTAGAAATTGAGAACGTACCACCTTGCAAGTCTTTTGCTGTTAATGCACCATCACGAGCACGTAAGCTAATTTCACCTAATTCGCCTGCAAGCTCTAAAAAGCCTTTTTTATCAACATCTTTAACAACAGGCACCATCAAACCATTGGGGGTATCCACCGCAATACCCATGTTGTAATATTTTTTGATGATTAAGTTTTCTTTATTTTCACTCAATGATGCATTAAGTTCAGGGAAAGTCCTTAAGCTAGCCACAACCGCTTTCATAATGAAAACAAGCGGTGTTAAATTAACACCTTGCTTAGCTGCATTATCTTTATTATCTTTTCTGAATTTTTCTAGCTCGGTAATATCAGCTTCATCAAATTGCGTAACATGTGGAATGTTCAACCAGCATGCGTGCAGATGTTTGCCTGATATTTTTTTGATCCGCGATAATTCGGTGCTTTCAATCTCACCAAATTTCTCATAATTACCTACTGGAACAGGCGGAATAGTAGCGCTACCACTTGCTGCAACGGCAGGCGCATTGACCTTTTGTTTAACAAAATTTTGCACATCTAACTTGGTGATGCGCCCTTTTTCCGCTGAACCACGAACGGCACTTAACATAACTCCTAATTCACGTGCATATTGGCGCACTGAGGGCGATGCATGGGCACGTCTTACACCCGCTTTACTATCAGGCGCATAAGGCAGATTATCAACCAAAGGGGTCGGAGGTTGTTGCGGAGTAGCGGCTACTGGCGTGGTTTCTTGTTTAGCTACAGGATCTACTGCTTTGCTTGGCTCAGTTGAACCGGTCTCACTGCCTTCTATTATCGCAATAATTGAGCCCTCTTTAACCTTATCCCCCACACTAATTTTAATCTCTTTAATTACGCCTGCATAAGCGGCAGGAATTTCCATTGCCGCTTTATCAGATTCTAAA
The DNA here is from genome assembly GCA_964435685.1 of uncultured Methylophaga sp. Lineage (GTDB taxonomy): Bacteria > Pseudomonadota > Gammaproteobacteria > Nitrosococcales > Methylophagaceae. The sequence continues at coordinate 13,085 of CAYTAM010000012.1, forward strand.
GTAATAATATCTTGATTCTGTTCAATACTATCACCCACAGATACCAAAACTTCAATAACTTCAACCTCATCAAAGTCACCAATATCAGGAACTACTAACTCTATTAAATCTGCCATTATCTTTATGCCTTCATTGGATTCAACGCATCACTGTTGATATTATATTTCTTGATCGCTTTAGTCACAATATCATGGCCCATTTGACCTTGATCAGCCAAGGTATTCAATGTTGCAACTACTACATGGAAACGATCAACTTCAAAGAAACTACGTAAGCTTTCACGTGTATCAGAGCGACCAAAGCCATCGGTACCTAACACGGTATAAGCCGATTTAATCCACGGACGAAGTTGCTCCGCATAGTGACGCATATAATCTGTAGAAGCGATAACTACGCCCGCTTCCTTATTTAAACACTCAGCAACATAACTCTGTTTGTTGTCAGCTTCAGGATGCAAGCGGTTATACCTATCCGTGGCTTGCCCATCTCGTGCTAATTCATTAATGCTGGTTGCACTCCATACATTAGCTGACACTTTCCAATCTTTTTCTAATAATAACGCTGCGGCTTCAACTTCACGCAAGATAGTGCCACTCCCTAAAAGCTGAGCTTTCAGCTTATGTTTACCGCCTGCTTTTAGTTTATATAATCCTTTAAGTATGCCAGCTTCGACACCTTTTGGCATTTCTGGATGGGTATAATTTTCGTTCATCGCGGTGATGTAATAGAACACACTTTGTTGATCTTGATACATGCGGCGGAAACCCTCGTGAATAATCACTGCCATTTCATAAGCATAGGTCGGATCATAACTGACACAATTTGGGATCGTGTTTGCCAAAATAAGGCTATGGCCATCTTCATGCTGCAAGCCTTCACCATTGAGTGATGTACGACCCGCCGTGGCACCGATCAAAAAGCCTTTCGCCTGAATATCACCGGCAAGCCATGCTAAATCACCAATACGTTGGAAACCAAACATAGAGTAATAAATATAGAATGGCACCATATTAACGTTGTAGTTTGAATACGCGGTAGCCGCCGAGATCCATTCAGACATCGCACCGGCTTCATTAATGCCTTCTTGTAAGATCTGACCTTTAGTGTCTTCGCGATACCACATTACCTTACCCGAATCTTCTGGTTCGTATAATTGACCTGAAGATGAATAAATGCCAAATGATCGGAACAAACCTTCCATACCAAAAGTGCGCGCTTCATCGGGCACAATAGGCACAATGTTTTGACCTACTTTTTTATCACGAATCAATGCGGCGAGAATACGAACAAATGCCATGGTAGTCGATATTTCTCTATCACCTGTTGATTTCAACATCGCACTGAAAATACTTAAATCAGGTGTTTTTAATACTGGAGCATCATGATTACGTTTAGGTAAAAAGCCACCTAATTGTTCTCGTCGTGCCAATAAATATTTTTTCTCTTCACTATCGTCACTGAATGTGATGTACGGAATATCCTCCACTTCATCATCAGGTAACAGGATATTAAATCGATCACGGAACACTTTCATCTGCTCCACACCTAAACTCTTTTGTGAATGTGTGGTGTTTTGGGCCTCACCTGCTTCACCCATGCCATAACCTTTAATCGTTTTCGCTAAGATTACAGTCGGTTGACCTTTATGGTCGCTAGCTTTTTTGTAAGCTGCATAAACTTTACGTGGATCATGACCACCACGGCTCAAGCCCCAGATATCTTGGTCGGTCATATCTGAGACCATTTCTAATAATTCTGGATATTTACCAAAGAAATGCTCTCGTACAAATGCACCATCTTTCGATTTGTAGTTTTGGTATTCACCATCTACCACTTCTTCCATCCGCTTAAGCAATAAACCATTTTTATCTTTAGCTAATAACTGATCCCACTCGCTACCCCATATAACTTTGATCACATTCCAGCCCGCGCCGCGGAAAATAGCTTCTAATTCTTGAATAATTTTACTATTGCCACGAACAGGACCATCTAAACGCTGTAAATTACAGTTAATTACGAAGGTTAAATTATCTAATTTTTCACGCCCCGCTAAGGTGATCGCTCCCAAGGATTCAGGCTCATCCATCTCACCATCACCTAAATAAGCCCACACATTTCGCCCTGCTGTTTCTTTAATTTCACGGTGTTCCATATACTTCATAAAGCGAGCTTGATAAATGGCAAGAATAGGACCCAAACCCATAGAAACAGTCGGAAACTGCCAATAGTCAGGCATTAACCAAGGATGAGGGTATGAGGATAAACCTTTGCCACCGACTTCAAAGCGGAAATTATCTAACTGTTCTTCCGTTAAGCGACCCTCAAGGAATGAGCGTGCGTAGATCCCTGGAGAAATATGGCCCTGAAAAAACACCAAATCAGCACCATTACCATGGTTGTCACCTTTAAAAAAGTGATTAAAACCTACATCATATAAGGTAGCTGACGATGCAAAACTAGCAATATGTCCACCAACTGCACCCGGCTTAAGATTAGCCTTCACCACCATTGCCATGGCATTCCAGCGAATGTATGAACGTATTTTATATTCCATATCCTGATCACCAGGAATACGCTGCTGCTGATCAACAGGGATGGTATTTACATAGGCAGTATTGGAGCTATAGGGAAGGTTTACGCCGCTACGACGCGCCATATCAATCAGTTTTTCTAGCAGATAATGTGCTTTTTCATCACCTTCAACTTCAATAATAGATTCAAGGGCATCCAACCATTCTTGGGTTTCTTGTGGATCGTTATCAACAAAATCAGTCATTCAACACCTTCACCTTGTGAACATCAAAACAGTGAGGCATTGTAACAGTTTTGCTTTATTTCAGACAGAATTTCCTTATGGAGAAGCTGAATTAAGCCTAATAATTTTAAGCGGGGTGTTTCTCTCTTACCATTTTGTCGATAAGCCCCATTAAACTATAACTTGCCTGTTCAGCTTGGTTAAATGGAATGACCATAGACCAGCCTTCAACACAGCGAAAACGATAAATACGCTCCTCTAAGGTAAAAGGACGAATTAAGTCATCATAATCATATTCGCCTGGCTTATCGCACTCCCACTCGCCAAGGCTTAGATTTGTCAGGAAAATTGATAGATTCAAGCCTAAGTGCAG
>CAYTAM010000013.1:0-4843 GCA_964435685.1 uncultured Methylophaga sp.
TATATATGACGTAGGATCAGCTACACCAGCTTGCTCAAACCCTTCCTTTCTGAACCGGCATGAATCGCAATGACCACAGGCTTCTCCAGCACCATTTGCCTGATAGCAAGAGATGGTTTGACTGTAATCAACACCTAGCGCAGTACCTTGCTGAATAATATCTGCTTTACTCATAGTTATGAGTGGCACGTGAACAGTTAATTTCTGCCCTTCTACTCCTGCTTTTGTGGCTAGATTGGCTAATTGCTCAAACGCATTGATAAATTCTGGGCGACAATCGGGATAGCCGGAGTAATCAATGGCATTCACGCCAACAAATATCGCTTGCGCTTCCAGCACCTCTGCCCAGCCCAGTGCGATTGATAAAAAAACTGTATTCCTTGCTGGCACATAAGTTACGGGAATGCCTTCTTCATAATGATCGGGCACGTCAATGGTATCATCTGTTAATGCTGAACCACCGATACTACGTAAATCAATCTTAATTACTTTATGCTGTTTCGCGCCCATCTGTTTTGATAATGTTGCCGCAGCATTTAGCTCTACATCATGGCGTTGCCCGTAATCAAAGCTTAAGGTGTAACACTCAAAACCTTGCTGTTGGGCAATGGCTAGCGTGGTGACTGAATCTAAACCACCCGATAATAAAATAACTGCACGTTTCATCGACCTTGCTCATCTCCCCACAGGTATTTATGTATTTGAATTTGCATCCGTACCGGTAGATTATCTTCAATGATCCACTCTGCTAATTCGGCTGGTTTTAATTCACCATGGATCGGGGAAAATAAGATTTCACAACGTGACACTAATTCATATTCTGTTAGTTTCTGGCATGACCATTCATAATCATTGCGGTCACAGATCACAAACTTCAGTTGATCCTGTGCTTTAAGATGCGGAATATTTTCATATCTGTTGTTGGCTTCCTCCCCTGAAGCAGGTGTTTTCAGATCCATTACGCAAATAACGCGAGGATCAACGCTACTAATATCCATTGCACCGCTCGTTTCTAATGATACTTCGACATCAAGATCGCATAAGGCGGTGAGCAATTCATAACAGGTTTTCTGAGCTAATGGTTCGCCACCTGTAACGGTAACATAACGCGGATTATAGCTTCGCACCTCCGCTACAATATCGGCAATATCCCATTTATTACCATTGTGGAAGGCATATTCCGTATCGCAGTAGTTACATCGTAGAGGGCAGCCTGTTAGGCGTACAAATACCGTTGGCAAGCCTACTGTGCGTGTTTCTCCTTGTAGCGAATAGAAAATTTCTGTTATTCGGCATTGCGCCATAAAATGCCTACTTTAACTTAAACCAAGTTTTAGAGATCTTTGCAGGAGTGGGGTGCGAAAGATCCTTATTACTGTGCTTCTTTTTTCATCCGATCTAATCTGACTTGTGCTAACCGTGACGCAGAAGTGTTCGGATAATCACTCACTACCGATGTTAGTGTTGCTTTAGCCGCATCAAATTGACCAATTTCATATTGGCTAAAGCCTAACTTTAATGTTGCATCGGCTACTTTATTGCTCGCAGAAAAATCATTTACAACCTTATTAAAAGCCACAATTGCCAGTTCAAAATTTCTGAGCACATAATGTGCTTCGCCTTGCCAATAATAGGCATTCGGTAAATAACTGCTTTGTGGAAAGTCTGTTGGAAAGGCTTCTAATGCTGTTACTGCCTGTTCAAATTGTCCACTTCGTAATGCTTGTAATGCCGCCTGATAGGCTGCTTCACCGTTTTCTACCGCAACAGGAGATGGCTCAGTTGGCGTGTTATTTATATCGGGTGTATCTACCGCGGCTACTTCTGGCTCCGCAGGCTCTACTGTCGGTATGACAGGCGCAGTAGCCACCTCCTGATTTTGTATACGCTGATCTAAATCAAGATAAAGTTCTCGTTGCCGCTTCTTCATTGTTGCTAGCTGATGCTGTAATGATTCATTATCACCATACAATCGCTGTACTTCCTTTTGCAATTGGTCAACACGACCTAATAACGAAACCAGACCTTGCCCTTGAATAATTCGCTCCAGACGTTCAATGCGTTGGGTTAATTCTGCCTCATCAGCCCAAGCTAAGTTCGATACCATTAAGGATAATAAGATGCCTGCAACCACCCATTTTTTATCTAATATGCTCATATTTTATTGCCCGATATAGATCAATTCAACACGACGATTTTGTTGCCATGCACTTTCATCATAGCCATCAACAGCGGGACGCTCTTCACCAAAGCTAGTGACTTGAAACTGTTGAATGCTAGCGCCTTGCAACATTAGAATTTGACGAATTGATAATGCCCGGCGTTCACCTAATGCTAAGTTATATTCCCGTGAACCGCGCTCGTCAGTATGACCAATTAACCGTATTGTCACATTCGGGTTATCACCTAAATAGGCAGCATGTGCTTCTAAGGTCGCTTGATCTTCAAATCGTACTGCACTGCTATCAAAGTCAAAATAAACAACACGATTAGCTAACGGGCTATCAGGATCATTAAACGCATCTCCTGAGAAGTCACCTTCACCTACGATCACTTGTGTTTCTGCACCATCAAAACCTGTTCCCGATGCATCATCGCCATCAATTGCTGATGTTTCGTCCATACGGTCTTCAACTACAACATCGCCATTTTGATTGTTGGTATCTTGTAGTCCACCTGTTGTTGTACAACCCGCAAGCCATATTAGTGATAAGGATAGTACCGCTAATTGTAATAATTTCATGTTAATTTCCTCTGTTGTTGTTTAATGGGGCTCATCTCAGTGGCGACCATGCTGGCTCACGCACAGCTGTACCCGACTCTCCTAAACGCTGATGAATTTGCCCATCAACAGATACTGCAGCTAATAAAGCCCTACCTCTTTGTTCTGTAGCATACAGGATCGTACGACCGTTTGGCGCAAAGCTTGGTGACTCGTCGCGACCAGTCTCTGTTAATACTTGCAGTGTTCCCGTTTGCAAATCTTGTACTGCAATATAATATTTACCCTTAAAACCATGTACCATCGTCAAAGTGCGACCGTCAGGTGAAATATCCGGCGAGGCATTATAACGTCCTTCAAAGGTAATACGTTGTGCCCGACCACCATCTGTTGATACTTTATATATTTGTGGGCGACCACCGCGATCGGAAGTAAATAATATTTCTTTGCCATTAGGCATCCACACTGCTTCGGTATCAATAGCTTGCGAGTTATGGGTTACTCTCGACAGATTTGCTGATGCCAGTTCCAATATGTATATTTCTGGATTACCTGATTTTGATAATGTCAATGCCAGCTTTTCTCCATCGGGTGACCAGCTTGGCGCACTATTGATACCTTTGAAAGCAGCAACTGAATTACGTCTGCCACTGCGTATTTCTTGTACAAACACTTCGGATTTGCCATTTTCAAATGATACATAGGTCAAGCGCTCACCATCAGGTGACCAACTAGGTGAAAGGATCGGCTGTTTTGATTGCAAAACAGTGCGCGGATTCGCACCATCCGAGTCTGAAACGCGTAATACATAACGGTTACTGCCATCTGCATTTTCCGCTACGCTTACAAAGGCTAGGCGTGTTGAAAATACGCCTATATCGCCCGTTAAGGCTTGGTAAACCTGGTCAGAAATTTGGTGTGCTAAACGGCGCAATCCCCCTTTGGTAACCTGGTAACGCATGCCTGCTAATTGCTGTGATTTATAAACATCAAATAACTGAAACTGAACATTATAGTTTTCACCATCAACGCTATTGACTTTACCTACCAATAATCCTTCTGCTCGCAATAAACGCCAGTCTTTAAAATTGATCTCTGCTTTCTCATGAGGTTCAGCAATTAAGTCACGCTTAGGCAATGGCTCAAACCGACCACTATTGGCTAAGTTATTTTGGATTATTGCTGATATATCTATGGGCGCCTCAACACCTTCACTATCGAATGGTACGATAGCTATCGGCAATGCTGCCTCGGTGCCACCGACAATATCAATGACTAAGCCTGCCTGCGCTTGCCAAGACACTAATACAGCTAAAGATGCTGCTATTTTTAACCATTTTCTGGTCATCATTTCACCTTCTACTCAGGTTTAAAATTAAATTCAAACTGTTTAAAGTGTGCTGCTGCTTTTGGATCGGTGGGTACAGGCAGTGGGGCAGCCTTGTAGACCGCACTCACAGCAGATCGATCAAATACCGCATTGCCGCTGCTTTCTATCACTTTAACGTCTTTTACCTCACCACTAGGGAATAAGCTTACTTGTAATCTACAGTGTAGACCATCTTCTGCAATGGTCGGTTTAATCCAAAAACGTTTAACACGTTGACTAATAATTGATACATGTTTATTTACGACACCGCTTATCCGTGAAACTTCTCGTTCACTCGCTTCTTCATCTAACATTTCTTGCATTCGGCGTTTAACCTCAGCGTCACGTTCTTCTGCTTTTCGTTGTTGCTGTTCAAGCTCTGCTTGCTTTTGCTGCTGTTCTATTCGCTTTTGTTGCGCTAGCCGCTGCTGCTCTAATCTTTCAATTTGTTGTTGTTTTTGCTCTGCTTCTAACTCACGTTGTTGTTGTTCAAGCTCTGCTTGCTTTTGTTGCTGTTCTATTCGCTTTTGTTGCGTTAGCCGCTGCTGCTCTAACTTTTCAATTTGTTGTTGTTTTTGCTCTGCTTCTAACGCGCGTTGTTGCTGTTCAAGCTCTGCTTGATTTTGTTGCTGTTCTATTCGCTTTTGTTGCGCTAGTCGCTGCTGCTCTAACTTTTCAATTTGTTGTTGTTTTTGCTCTGCTTCTAACTCACGTTGTTGCTGTTCAAGCTCTGCTTGCTTTTGTTGTTGTTC
>CAYTAM010000013.1:4943-16176 GCA_964435685.1 uncultured Methylophaga sp.
ATTCGTTTTTGTTGCGCTAGTCGCTGCTGTTCTAACTTTTCAATTTGTTGTTGTTCAAGCTCTGCTTGTTGTTGCTGTTCAAGCATTTGTTGTTTTTTCTGCTCAAGTTCATCTGCTGTTTGTTGTAATTGTTTGTCTATTTCCGCTTGTCTATCTTGTTCTTGTTGACGTTTATCATCCTCAAATTGTTGCTGTCGTGCCATTTCTTCAAGCACAACAGTCTCATCCATCACCGTTGCTTGTACAATATCTACTTTTGGTGCTGCAACCATATAGGGTGTTGACTCAAAGTCGATGCCTACAAAAATTAACGCCAGTAATGCGACATGAAAAATAACCGAGAAACTACCTGCGGATAGGTTTTCAATCAATCTATTGTTCATCGGCCAATTCAGGCTGTTTGGTGATTAGCCCCACACTGGGTGCACCTGCTTTTTGCAATAAAGCCATTAAAGTAACAACTTTCCCATAACTAGTAGCGCTATCACCTTTAACCATAACGGGTGTGTCAGGGTTTCGTCGTAATACTGCCGCCACTTTTGTCATTAGCTGTGCTGCAGCAATAGGCTGGTCTTGTTTATCACCTATCGCAACATAAAATAAACCTTCGGCATCAACAGATACCACAAGTGGTTCACTATTATCTTCTGGAACGTCAACTGGATTTGCAACTGCCTGCGGCAAATCGACCTGTATCCCTTGAGTTAGCATAGGCGCAGTGATCATGAAAATAATCAACAGTACTAACATCACATCGATGTATGGCACAACATTGATTTCGGACATCGGTTTGCGGCGTTGTCTTTTCGTTACATAAATAGCCATCAGTGCAATCCTAGATTAGCTATGTTGACGTTGTAAAATAGAAGAAAATTCTTCTAAAAAAGTATCATAACGATTGATTAATCGCTCAACTTCATGTGAATATTTATTGTAAGCAACTACGGCAGGAATAGCTGCAAATAAACCCATGGCAGTAGCAATTAATGCTTCGGCAATACCTGGTGCGACCATAGCTAAGGTTGCCTGTTGCACACCACCTAGTGCAATAAATGAATTCATGATCCCCCATACTGTACCAAACAGACCTATATAAGGGCTGGTAGATCCCGCAGTGGCAAGGAAAGGTAATGACATTTCTAAATGGTCGATCTCTCGCGCTAATGAAATGCGCATCACCCGTTGCGCACCTTCGAGCACTAAAGCAGAATCTGGTGACGACTTCTTAAGCCGGACAAACTCTTTAAATCCCACTTCAAAAATACCTTCCATACCTTGGCTGGCGTGTGGCCTTGAAGAAATATCTTCATAAAGTTTATTCAGTTCATTGCCAGACCAAAATTTATCTTCAAAAGCATCTGCATCTTTTTTGGCTTGGGTTAACTCACTACTTTTTCTGAAAATTAGAAACCATGAATAAACTGAAATAGCGAGCAATAACAGCATAACTAGCTGCACCAATAAGCTGGCTTCAAGAACTAGTCCTATCAAAGAAAGATCAGCGTGCACCTTGTATCTCCGTTAATAATAATGGGGGTATTGACATAGGTCGAAACCGGCTTGCATTTAAACATGCGATTTTGACCACGGCTTCACATAACAGTTCATCATCACGAAATATTTTTTGTTCAAATTCAAAACTGGCAGCTGACAGATTTGTAATGCGTGATTGTAGCAATAAAAGATCATTAAATTTGGCGGGGCGTCGAAAGTTTAGTTGCATTGAATGTACAGCAAAAATACATTGGTGGTTAGTTATAAGTTCATCCTGTTCAAAACCTAGACTACGCAACCACTCGGTACGAGCACGTTCCATAAAATTCAAATAGTTAGAATGGTAGACTACGCCGCCGCTGTCGGTATCTTCGTAATAGACACGAATAGACCAATCAAAATAGCGCATTATTGCCTTCCGCCAGTGTGGGTGTTAATCCTAAATGTAACCATGCCCGTTTGGTTGCAACGCGTCCGCGTGGGGTGCGCATAATAAAACCTTCTTGAATTAAAAAAGGCTCTAAAACATCTTCAATGGTACCGCGTTCTTCGCCGATGGCTGCAGCTAGGTTATCAACACCGACGGGACCGCCTTCAAATTTCTCGACAATCGCTAACAATAATTTACGATCCATCATATCAAAACCATTATCATCCACATCCAGTAAATTTAGAGCCTGACGCGCCACTTCTGCGGTGATCTTACCATCCAATTTCACCTCGGCATAATCTCGAACACGACGTAATAAGCGGTTGGCAATACGAGGAGTGCCTCGAGAACGTCGTGCAATTTCGTGGGCACCACTCACATCCAGTACTACTCCAAAAATGCGGGCACTGCGCTGGACTATGGTACTGAGATCATCGGTGTTATAAAACTCTAAGCGCTGCACAATACCAAAACGATCGCGCAAAGGAGAGGTGAGCGAGCCCGCTCGTGTGGTCGCACCCACCAGCGTAAACGGCTCTAAATCAAGCTTGATAGAACGTGCGGCTGGACCTTCACCAATCATAATATCAAGCTGATAATCTTCCATTGCTGGATATAGCACTTCTTCAACAATGGGGCTCAGGCGATGAATTTCATCAACAAAGAGCACATCATTGGGTTCAAGATTAGTTAATAATGCTGCTATGTCGCCTGGGCGCTCAAGCACAGGTCCCGATGTTTGTTTTAGATTTACGCCCATTTCATTGGCAATTATGTGCGCAAGCGTGGTTTTACCCAAGCCTGGCGGACCAAATATTAAGGTGTGATCTAAAGCTTCGTGCCGTTTTTTTGCGGCGGCAACAAATAACTCCATTTGCTCTCGCACCACTGGCTGGCCAATATAATCGCCCAGCGTACCGGGACGAATAGCCTGATCTTGGCGTTGCTCATCGATTTGAGCTTGTGCAGAAATAAAACGATCTTGTTCCATTAGAAGCCTTCAGTAGTAACGCTAGTACGAAAAAAGAAGATAATATCCACTATTTTCTCTAAAAATGAAAATAATAGCTAGCGTTTACCGATTTAACCGCATCATCCTGCTATACCCATAATCATTCAAGCTGTAAATTTTAGACTTGCTAAAAGCGCCGATATTTTGGGCGTGAGATCTGAGTTCATCACTTGTTAAGAGGCTCATTAGCCAAATGAAGCACAAAAAAAAGACCCTGAAAAGGGTCTTTTAGAATCTAACTATTTTTTACTTACTGATTAACATAAAAATCAACACGGCGATTAGCTGCACGACCTTCTGCTGTATCATTAGTTGCAACAGGGCTAGTTTCACCCATACCTAACGGTATTAAGCTATCACCATCCACACCGCGAGAAACTAAATAAGCCACTACTGATTCTGCTCTGCTTTGGGATAGTTGTTGGTTATATGCTTCGGTGCCAAGACTGTCGGTGTGACCTTCAACACGTACATCGATAATTGAGTCCGTTGCTTTAAGAAGTTCTACAGCTTCTTCTAAAATTGATTTAGATCCTGCTGTGAGTACTGCACTACTAGTAGCAAAATTAACCCCTGTTAAAGAAAGTAATTTTTCACCTGCTAATGGACAACCATCTGAATCAACAACTATACCTAATGGTGTGCTAGGACATAGATCTTGATAGTCAGCAACACCATCCCGATCCAAATCTAACGGACAGCCAATGCGGTCAACCGTTACGCCTAATGGTGTACCTGCACAAAGATCTATACCCGCGACAACACCATCGCCGTCACTATCAAATGCACAGCCTTGCGCATCAAGTAATGCACCCGGTGGTGGTGTGATTGCACACACAGTGGCTTCTTCTACCACTGCGGGTGTAACAGCAACGTCTTCGGCAGCACAAAGTATCATTCCAGCAACAGCGCCTACAACTGCACCCCCGATAGCCGCTTGATCAGCATCATCAGCCACAACAGCCATCGCCGCACCACCGAATAAAGCACCGGCAGCCGCACACAAGAAGTCATCGCCTGACATAAGCTGTTTCTGACCCGCACACCCTGATAGCAAGCTGGCAAATAATACTGCCGCTGCTAATTTAATCGCTGTTTTCATTAATTAATTCCTTAAAATTACAAAGTTTAGTTTATAGTTTAGAATATTATATCATTGAACGCGGCTATGATAGCACTGCTTTTAAACAATTCCTACTATCAATACGCATACAGTTTCTATGGGTTAACAATCCCACAAGATCGCGGGTGCCAATTTTACTTAAATGGCTAGCCAAATATATGCTTCGGGTTTTCTTGCTCAGGCTCAAGTGCTAAACTGCCAGTATCACTATTCATGTCTATTTTTGACGTTCCTAATTTGATCATTAAGCGAACTTCATTTTCAGAATCTGAATTTTTTATCGCCTCATCATAGGTAATATCACCTGCCATATACAAATCATAAACAGCTTGATCAAAAGTTTGCATACCTAATTCAACCGACCGTTTCATCACCTCTTTAATTTCTACTATATTGCCTTTCTCAATCAAGTCACCAATAAGCGGTGTATTAATAAGAATTTCTACCGCAGCAACGCGTCCTGTACCATCTTTTTTGGGAATTAACCGTTGGGCAACAACTGCTTTTAAGTTTAATGATAGATCTAAAAATAGCTGTTTATGGCGCTCTTCTGGGAAAAAGTTAATAATTCTATCCATGGCCTGATTGGCATTATTAGCATGCAAAGTTGATAAACATAAATGCCCCGTTTCAGCAAAAACAATCCCATATTCCATGGTATCTTGAGATCGAATTTCACCGATCATAATAACGTCTGGCGCTTGGCGTAATGAGTTTTTTAGCGCTATTTCATAGGAGTCCGTATCAATACCCACTTCTCGCTGGGTAACCACACAGCCATCATGCTCATGATCAAATTCAATAGGATCTTCTATGGTCAAAATATGACCGGTACTATTTTTGTTCCGATAGCCGATCATAGCAGCTAAAGAAGTTGACTTTCCCGATCCCGTCGCGCCAACAAAAATAATCATACCGCGTTGCGTCATAGCAAGTTGTTCAATTATTTTAGGCAGGTTCAACTCGTCAAAGACTGGGATCTTATCTTTTATTCTACGCATTACCATTGCAACTTTATTGCGCTGAAACAAGGCACTCACCCGGAAACGACCTGCTCCTGCGGCACTAATGGCATAGTTACATTCTTTATCACGATCAAAACCTCTTTTTTGATCATCTGTCATCGTGCCAACAACTAAATCCCGCGCGTCATCCTCTGACAAGATATCTTGCGACAAGGTGGCTAAGCGACCATTTACTTTTAAACTTACTGGTCTACCTGCAGTGATATAAATATCTGAAGCATCATGTTTCACTGCGGCCTTAAGAATGGTTACGATATCCATAAATTTCTCCTAGCGGAATAAGTCTTTATTAACGGCTAAAGGAAGTGCATCTGTTTTATTTATTTGTTGGCGACGCACTAAATCTTGTAAACATTGATCCAATGTTTGCATACCTATTGCCGCTCCTGTTTGAATTGCACTATACATTTGCGGTACTTTATCTTCGCGGATCAAGTTACGAATTGCAGGTGTGCCAATCATAATTTCATGTGCAGCGATACGCCCTCCCCCAACACGTTTCATTAATGTTTGCGCAATAACTGCACGCAATGATTCAGACAGCATCGAACGTACCATTGATTTTTCAGCTGCTGGGAAAACATCAATGATCCTATCAATCGTTTTTGCCGCGGATGAGGTATGCAAGGTACCAAATACCAAATGGCCTGTTTCTGCCGCTGTTAATGCTAGTTCAATGGTTTCTAAATCACGCAACTCACCTACCAGTATAATGTCAGGATCTTGGCGTAATGCAGATCTTAATGCCTCACTAAAGCCCAGCGTATCACGATGGACTTCACGCTGGTTCACTAAACATTTCTTGCTTTTATGAACAAATTCAATCGGATCTTCAATAGTAAGAATATGCTCACTATCCTTGTCATTTTTATAATCAATCATAGCTGCCAACGTGGTTGACTTACCTGAACCCGTAGGACCGGTTACCAATACAATACCGCGAGGATTATCAGCAATTGACTTAAAAATATCTGGCGCGCCTAAATCTTCTAAACTAAGCACTTCGGAAGGAATGGTTCTAAATACTGCGCCGGCACCCCGGTTCTGATTAAAAGCATTGACCCTAAAACGCGCTAAACCAGGAATTTCAAATGAAAAATCGGTTTCCAAGAATTCTTCATAATCCTTGCGCTGTTTATCATTCATAATGTCATACACCATGCTGTGTATATCTTTATGCTCTAAGGGTGGAATATTAATCCGCCTAATATCACCATCGACTCGAATCATCGGTGGCTCACCTGCCGAAATATGTAAATCTGATGCTTTATTTTTTGCACTAAACGTTAGTAATTCAGTAATATCCATCCTATCCTCTACAATTTTTCGTTTATTCTTAACAAAGGTAGCGCGCTGACGGCAAGCTTGCAACATGACTGATATAAAAAAGAGACTTTTCTCTATTAAAAATGCTATTTACCTTGCGCAGAGCTCACCTGAGAAGCAAGGTGATGCAGTTACACTATTGGCCGTTAGTAAAACATGGCCTGCCGAGAATATTCACCAAGCGAACCAAGCAGGGCAAAGGCATTTCGGTGAGAACTATTTACAAGAAGCGCTAAAAAAAATCTCTGTATTGGCCGGTTTAGATATTGAGTGGCATTTTATTGGCCCCATTCAATCTAATAAAACCAAAGATATTGCCGCGAATTTTGATTGGGTACAAAGTCTCGACCGCGCAAAAATTGCGCAACGTCTCGCTAAACAGCGTCCAGAAAACATGCCAGATTTAAATATCTGCATCCAAGTTAATATTGATAATGAAGTCAGCAAATCAGGAATAGTCCCTACCGAACTATTTTGTTTTGCCCAACAAATTAGTCAGCTTGATAGGCTCATCCTCCGCGGGCTTATGATTATCCCAACAAAATCGGATCAACCGCAGCAACAGCGTCTCGTATTTAGAAAAGCGTATTCCCTGTTTAGTGAATTGGCAAAGCAATACCCAACTGTTGATACTTTGTCCATGGGGATGTCTGCTGATATGATCATAGCCATTGAAGAAGGTAGCACCATGGTGCGCGTTGGCACCGCATTATTTGGTCAAAGGACTACGGGTCGCGTAGACTAGTAGTTCTGCAACACGAATTTGAACTGGATTAAATAATGAATGATTGTAAAATCACTTTTATCGGCGGTGGCAATATGGCACGCAGCCTTATTGGTGGACTCATTGCTGATGGCTTTAACCCTCAACACCTTCATATTTCCGATCCTGAGCCACTATGCTTAAAAGCACTGACTGACAACTATTCTGTTCACACCTATAGTAACAATATTGAAGCAGCTAAAGACTGTGATGTCTTAATTCTCGCGGTTAAGCCTCAACAATTACAGGCAGTTGTGAAGCAATTAGCACCTCATTGGGACATCAATACCTTACTTATTTCTATTGCCGCGGGCATTCGGCTTGATGATATTGCCCGCTGGTTAGAACAAGACCAAGCTGCCATAGTACGTGCTATGCCCAACACACCCGCAATGGTACAAGCTGGTGCAACAGCACTTTGTGCCAACAAGGCTGTTAACACTCAACAACATGAACTCGCAGAATCAATATTACGCGCCGTTGGACTAGCCGTATGGGTAGAAGATGAAGCGCAAATAGATGCTGTTACCGCGCTTTCAGGGAGCGGCCCTGCTTATTTTTTCCTCGTTATGGAAGCCATGGAGCTTGCTGCGATTGAAATGGGCTTAACCGCTGAAACAGCACGCTTACTATGCTTGCAAACTGCATTTGGTGCAGCCAAAATGGCATTAGAAAGCAATGATTCAACACTTATCCTACGCCAGAAAGTCACCTCTCCAGGCGGCACCACCGAACGCGCCATCCATGAGTTAGAGGATGGCGGTGTGCGTGGCTTGTTTGAAAATGCTCTTATTGCCGCAGCGTTACGCTCACGTGAATTAGCTAATCAATTAGGTGAAAATAATGTCTAGTGGTTATTTTAGTGATCCTATCATCTTCTTAATAGAAGTCTTATTTGGTCTATATATCGGCATTATTGCTTTGCGTATTATTATGCAGTGGGCACAATGGGAATACAGTAATCCTCTGGTTCAATTTATTATTGGTGCCACCCAATCACCAGTAAAATTGCTTCGTAAAATTATTCCGCCATTAGGTCGGTGGGATAGCGCAACTATTGTTTTGTTATTGTTAGTGACTACCATAAAGTTATTATTACTCAGCGCGCTGAAATCTACACCTTATGTGCTCGCTACTTTTATACCCTTGCTATTATTCGATATATTTTCATTGTTTATTACTTTATTTACCGCCAGTATTATTATTGAGGTTATTTTAGGCTGGCTCGTGGCTCACAACACATACAATCCTATAATGCCCCTTGTGCAACGGATGAACCGTCCACTATTAACCCCCCTGCGGCGCGCTCTTCCCAGTATGGCTGGTTTAGATTTTACTCCTTTTATTGCTATTCTTATTTTGCAAGTTTTAGTTATGCTGGTACGCCCACTATTAATCGGTTTTTAGTTAGTTATTGCACAATACCCCCTAACTATTTAGACTTTTACTACTTAAATAAGGAAAAGTAAACACCATGCCGGATACAATACCAGCCGATTCTGTCGGTCTGGTCAAAGCTAGAACATTGCATATTGATGCGCCGATATTACTAGACTGTGGTCGTAGTTTGCCTAGTTACGATCTTGTCTATGAGACCTATGGCAAACTTAATGAGTATGCCTCTAACGCTATTTTAATTTGTCATGCATTATCAGGAGATCACCATGCTGCTGGCTACTACAGCATAAATGATAAAAAGCCAGGGTGGTGGGACAGTGCAATTGGTCAGGGTAAAGCCATTGATACCAACCAATTTTATGTTGTTAGCCTCAATAATTTAGGGGGCTGTAAAGGCTCAACAGGGCCCGTTAGTATTAATCCTGAAACCAATAAATCTTACGGGCCCGACTTTCCCATTGTCACCGTAGCTGACTGGGTGAAAAGCCAAGCAGTATTAGCTGATCATTTAGGCATTCAACAATGGGCTGCGGTAGTCGGTGGTAGTTTAGGTGGTATGCAAGCCATGCAGTGGGCGATCAGTTTGCCAGACCGTTTACGCCATACCTTAATTATTGCGGCAGCGCCAAAGCTTTCTGCTCAAAATATTGCTTTTAATGAAGTCGCCCGCACAGCCATTAAGTCCGATCCTGAATTCTATAATGGTCACTATGCCGAACATAATACTCTGCCTCGCCAAGGGCTTGGTTTAGCGCGCATGCTGGGGCACATTACCTATCTATCCGATAAAGCCATGCACGAAAAATTTGGTCGTGAATTACGCAATGAGTCCATTAATTATGATTATGGCGTAGATTTTCAAATAGAAAGTTACCTGCGCTATCAAAGTGAAACCTTTGTTGAACGATTTGATGCTAATACTTATTTATTAATGACTAAAGCTCTCGATTATTTCGATCCTGCACAACAATTTGGTGGTGATTTAGCCAAAACCATGGCAAATATAACAGCAAAAAGCTTAGTTATTTCATTTACCAGTGATTGGCGTTTTGCACCTGCGCGTTCACAAGAAATTGTCAATGCATTACTCAGCGAAAATAAAGATGTCACTTATGCTGAAATTGAAGCGCACCAAGGTCACGATGCTTTTTTAATGCCTATTCCACGTTATCTCGAAGTCTTTAAAACCTATATACAACGTGTTGCCGTTGATTGCGGGGTAGCATGAATTTACGCCTCGACTTACAAGTTATCAGTGATTGGATCCCCGATAATGCACGCGTGCTTGATTTGGGCTGTGATGATGGTGCCCTGCTTCATCATCTTCAACAACGCAACATCACTGGCTATGGCTTAGAAATAGACAACAGTAAGTTTGCCAACTGTATCAAGGTGGGGGTCAACGTGATTCAAGCTGATCTTAATCAAGGCTTACCTCAATTTGCTGACCAAAGCTTTGATTTTGTTATTTTGTCACAAACCTTACAAGCCATTAAGCGCCCTGATTTTTTATTATCTGAAATTGCGCGTGTTGGTAAACAAGGTATTATTGGCTTCCCTAATTTTGGCCATTGGCAATGCCGCTGGCAATTAGCTTTGGGTGGACATATGCCCGTTTCGCGCACGCTAGCAAATGATTGGTTCAATACACCCAATATCCATTTATGCACCGTAGATGACTTTGAAAAACTTTGCGATGACAAGGCTATTTCAGTCCTCAATCGCAGTATTGTTAACCATGCCCATAAAGATACGCTTGGCACCAAACTATTACCCAATTTATTTGGTGAAATAGCCCTTTATCAAATTCAACAAAGATAACTACATGAAAGCTTATCAACAACAATTTATCAAGTTCGCTATTGAAACAGGTGTACTTCGCTTTGGTTCATTCACCTTAAAATCAGGTCGTGTTAGCCCCTATTTTTTTAATAGTGGTCTATTTAATTCAGGGGAAAGTTTGGCGCGCTTAGGGCGCTTTTATGCACAAGCCATCACTGAGTCTACATTAGATTATGATGTGCTATTTGGCCCCGCTTATAAAGGCATACCATTAGCAGCTACAAC
This sequence comes from uncultured Methylophaga sp., assembly GCA_964435685.1. GTDB lineage: Bacteria > Pseudomonadota > Gammaproteobacteria > Nitrosococcales > Methylophagaceae. The sequence continues at coordinate 15,582 of CAYTAM010000013.1, forward strand.
CGTGGTGGCATTAGCAGAACATCATCAACGTGATATACCCTATGTTTTTAACCGTAAAGAAATTAAAGATCACGGTGAAGGTGGACAACTTGTGGGTGCAGAGCTCTGCGGAAAAGTATTGATTATTGACGATGTTATTTCTGCAGGCACATCAGTGCGCGAATCTGTTAATATTATAAAAGCAGCTAATGCAACCCCTGCCGGTGTTATTATCGCCTTAGATCGCCAAGAACGTGGGCAAGAGAGTCTTAGTGCAATTCAACAAGTCGAAGCGGAACACGGGATCCCTGTAATCAGCATTATTTGCCTTGATGATTTGCTTGAATTTATCCAGAGCGACAAAACATTAACGCAATACCTACCAGCAGTAGATGCTTATCGGAATGAATATGGGCACCTCTAATTTACTACTATACCCGTGATCATTCAATGTGTGAAGATTCAGGGCAAAAATAGGAAACCAGAACAAGGCGCAATGTGAAGGTACAAAAAATATGCTCCTGCATTTTTTGCATACCGTCCATCCATGGACATAAATGGCTAGTCCTTATCAAACATTGTAACGAAGTGCTGGTTTTCTAGCTTTTGGTCTGTT
>CAYTAM010000014.1:0-9813 GCA_964435685.1 uncultured Methylophaga sp.
TGTGGGGTGACGGTGAGAATGGACCATAAGGTACAAATTTGTTTTTTTGGTTATAGTTAGTAGTGGCGGGGAGTTTGGGAGTTTATGGGTGTAAATAATTTTACATTCAGTTTGGATCAAAAATATCACTAAATTTGTTTTTACCTGCAATTAATGTAGTCAATACTGGTAATTTATTGATCGATAATTGTCAGTGTTAGGTGTTTAATTGCCCTTTAAAGTGATTTTAAAGCGGGTTTAAACAGTGTTTAAATGGCATTTAATGATGAATGGGACTATCATATAGTTAGGTTGTAGCTGCAGGCAATCGGGAAATCGCCGCTCCGATTAGGTAATCTCACCTTAGCAGTGTTATATCTCACGTGGAAGATGGCGTACCACCACGCAGTTACAACTCCCCTTCCAATATCTCATACGTTGATTTATCTTTTAGATTTAAGGTATCAACTAGTCCGCCAGTTCGTAGTGTATTTGTGTTTAATTTATGGCGTATTCCATCGGTTGAAATAGCCTTGGTACCATAGTTTATTTTCACTACAAATTTAGCATTTTTATCACCCTCTAAAACATCAAAAATATACAATAATCCGGGACTGCTTTTATCCCACAAAATAGCCTTTGGTTTGTGTATAAAATCAGGCAAATCTTTGACCATTTCTAATGGTATCTTTTTATCATTTTTAGCATCACGAATTAGGTGTAAAACATCACGATCTGTTGTGGTAATTACCGCCGTGGTTGGAGTCTGGTTTTTGCGTATTAATTGTTCGATAATTGGGGCGGTTAAATAGCCAACAGTTTTGATTTCATTTCTTGGTTTTCGCGTAGCTATTAATTTATCAACCCACGGTGAAAATGATTTTTGAAGTTGCGGAGCCAGGTCTTTTGCGTTTGCCAATGCAGCAGCTCTTAATGGTGATGGCATGGCCATTATTTTTTCACCAAAATCAACATCTGGTGCTAGTGATGATTGACCTACATTGTAGTCCCATCCGACATCAATCCCTTTTGGCACGTTGCCATAAACCTCACCTGTTTTGGTGTTTATTCTTTCGGTTCTATTTATCGGTGGAGCCTGGTCGGAAACTTGTAATTTATCGCGGTCAAGTTGACGTTGTGAATAGGTGCGGGCTGTGCAGCGACAGCCCCAGCCATTAGGTGGATAATGGGTCTGCCACCACGAGTCGTCAATATGCAAAATAGTGCCATCCCATGCGCTATGTTCAGCTCGAACGCGTTCATCACCCACTGTTTGATATTGCAAAAATGGCCGCACATCTTTGAGCCGTTGAAATTGTTGCCATTGACCTGCCATGCGCGCTGTTCGCATATTGGTGTTGTAAATAACACGGGTGCGCCAGCCTCGCTTGCCTTTGTATTTCCAACCGTGCTTTTGTACTGTTTGATCAAACTTTTGTCTAAAATCAGTAATGGTTGTGCTGTTGCTAATAGCTTCATCAACAGCAGTATGTAAATCAGTAAGCACATCGGCTTTGGTAGCCCCTGCCACGGTGAAGCCTTTAGCATTGGCTTCACCCATTAATTGACCGGAATATTCTGTTGGGACTTTTAGTTTGTTTTTGAAGTGTTCGATTGCTTCAATAAACGGAACTCGACCGATATCGATATCAGCCATTGGCTTGATCCATGCCGTCAAGCGCACCGGTCAGCAAGGCTAAGCTAGTCATTTCACCTAGTTTTGATTGGGTGATATCTGGATAGAGTTCGACCAATCCATCGCGGTATTGTTCTAATGTTTCAACGCTAAATAATAATGCTCTGACTTCATCAATCATGCCTTCGATAATATCGTCGGCTAGTTCTGATGCCTGTTGCGAAAGCGGATCTTGATTGTCTGCACTGCCAGCAAAATTCTGATGGCAACTAGGACACGAACTCTGTGCAAAATTCGGAACAGTTTGTGGTGGTGCTGCCGTTTTCGGTAATACATCTTCACCCTCCTGAGCCAGTGGTATTTGTAATCTGTCATGAGCAAACTTGGCTGGGATATCAATAAATTCTCGTGACTCTTTAAATACCTCAACCCATTCTTTGCGCGCTTCTTCTTCTTGATAAAATTCAAATCTAGGAGGCGCTGCCCCTGCGATATTAATCTCAGTTATCCATACGAACAATTCGTTCATAGCTGCACTTATTATCACGCGGTCTGAATCATTCACTGATGATTCGCGCTCACGATGCGTTTCACTCGCGGCACGTGAACCTTCGCCTTGAATTTCAGTGGCTAATGTTTGCGATGTCAGTGCTTTGCTCATTTCACTGTTACACATTTTTATTAAGCTTTCTTGCACTAATGAGCCTGATTGTTTGTGCTCTAACAACTCCACTGTGCCACCTTCAGGAATAGCCGCCACCGCATCTTCAATCATATTTGCTAATGCATCTGCTAAGGCATCTTGATCAGGCTTAGAGGTGCCTTGTGGATATTTGCCGATTGCCCACGGAATGCCATATTTCTCACAGAATTTAACGAAGTATTTAAAGCCATTATGCTTGAAGGTGTAAGGCCAGAAGCATGATGATAATAGTGCAACGCCGTATGGGTTTTCATGGCTTGGCATGTGCCTAGTTAATAACCATTTATAATCACCTAGTTCAATACCGTCCACTGGTGAACCTTTGGTTTTTAAGCGTAGATCATTATCAGGTGTGAATAAAAACCGACGCTGCGGACGGTCAATAATTTTATCGGGCACGATGAACTGACCTTCACGTTTCCATACCACTTCATGTACTTGATTGCCTCGGAATACGCCTTGTGCCATATTCCAAAACGTATCTATCCACTGCATACCTTTTGCTGGTTTGTTGTTCATAATCTGCTGGCATAATTCTAAGGCTCGGATATCGGCCGGTGTATCACCACCCACCTGCAATCGGTATTCATATTTAATTAAACCACTGCGAATAGAGCGTAATTCACCAATGACATGGGCATCAGCAATAATGGCATCGAACACCTCTTGTGATCGCCCTAGTTTTCGTAATATCGTGTCAGGATTAGGCAGATAAGATAATGCGCCATAGAAATTGGGATCGCTTTGACGTGTGGCTATTTCTTGCTGTAACGCCCGCTTGCCGCTTGCTTTTTTTATATCGTTATTTTCCATGATAAAACCTTAATAATTGGATAGTCGGACGCTGTTGGCACGACGACGTGATGTGATATTAGGAAGCCCGCCGGCACGGGTTACACATATGTGATAAAGCAGGTGCAAACCGACTAAACCATCGTAATGATGGTCGGGTTGTTTTTCTGGCCAATCGTCTAACTCAGCGGTTAACCGTTGCAATGAATTGTGAAATAAAATATCGGCATCAATGTCGGTAATGTTTGGCTCTAAAGAATCAATACGCACTTCTTGTGGCACGGTGGCAGTAATACCCACTAAAGGTAAAACAACAAATTTCTCCTTAGCATCATCAATAAATGATTGACGCATATGCTCGTATGCATTGTTGTTTTCAAACGCCCAAGCCTGACAACTATATTCTTTTTGCATTTTAATTAAGTCGGCAGATAACTTGCTGGGAACGCGACGTTTAATAGCGGCTTCTATCACATGCAATTTATTGATCTTAGTATCGTAGCCACCCACTAAAATAGAGCTTGGATCGGATGTTTCACCTTTACCCATACTGGGGTCACACGCACCATAAAACACCCAGTGCTGCAGACGCTGTACCCAGAACTGATAACGGGTAAATACCTTATCTTCATCGGCTCGTGCATCACCCTGCATTTCAGTGCCAAATGCGCGTTTATTCTTGGCGCGCTGTCGCATTAACCAGAATAGTGAACGCACCGCAGGCCATGAAGTGACTGCGCCTTTATCCATCATTTTTTTATGTTTCAAATAATATTTATACGAAGGTAAATCTTCTGTCTCAGGCTCTTGCCCTTGTTTTTGTAATGCCAGTTCAACACGGCGATCTTCATTACGCATTAAGCCTTCACATTCATCCCATCTGTTCATGTTAGAAGGGAAGGTTTCAACAGCTTTGAAGTGATGAACGGTATGGCCAATTGTTTTCTTGGCGCGCGAGATAGGATCGTCTTTATTAAGAATGGTACCGACACCCAAGTATTTAACACTGCCGTCGGGTGGCCCTAAATAATCAACGGCTTTTTCTAGCCAGCTCCAGCGATTTTCGCGCTCGGTGGGTGACTTGGCTTCTTTGTCGGTAATTAACTCATCACCAAGCAGTACTTTAGGACGTGACGCGAAATGGAAGGTACCACGAATGGCTTGATCAGCACCGAACGGTTCCATCTTGACACCGTTTTTAGTAACTATATCGCCTATCTTCCACTTACTGGTTTTGCCGCATACTTCAGGAAAATCCATCGCCAACATATTGTTGATGGTGAGTTCCATTTTTACCGCTTCCATTAACTTAGTCGGCATGCGTAATTCTGAGCCTAAAAAGATAATGTAATCTAGCAGTGGCGGTAATTCGGCTTGATAGCCAATCTCTGCACGAACGGCTGCATTATGTAATAAATTTTGAACGGTGATCCACACAGGGCCTATTTTTGTTAACAGTGTTGATTTCGTCTCGCCACGTGGTGCAACCCACCAAGTACGCACACCACTTTTTTTGCTCAATAGCTTTGGAAAGAGATCACAGAACTGTTGCTGGAACAATGACTGCTCACCCCATATATGGTGCGGGAAATAGGTGTAAGCAAAGAATTTAAAATCATTATCATTTAATACGCGACGACGACGCGCTAAACGCGCTTGTGGTGACATATCAAGATTGGCTTGCTTGGCTTCAATCTCATTTCTTAGATCGGTTTTCAGGCTAGCGATTTCATCGAGAAAGTCTTTTGATTTTAAATCGAGCATGTTTAACCAAACACCTCATTGACCTTAGCACCGAAGGGTTCAAGTATATGAGTGAACCGTTCCAGCTCATCGGGTCGTTCATCTTTGATATACACCGCTAATAATTGCAATGTTTCTAGTGCAACAGAAAGTTTGGCAATTTTAGGATCACCGCCTGCAGCGGCTTTCATTGTTTTAGTATAAGCATCACTTAATCGTGATAATGCTTCTGCTTTTTTGAGGCCATCATATTGACCATCACGGATCTCAATGACGGTCGCTTGAAATAATAATGCAAAATCTTCCAACAATTGGGTGGTGATATCACCTAAACCGCCTTGCGCCATTCTGGTAGCGCTCCGGGCTTTATCCCAGTCGTCACCCTCTGCTTTGGCTTTCCTTTTCCAGCCCCGCGTTGTGTTGTAGCTGACCCCGTTTTTTTGGGATGCAGCATCTAAAGGCAACCGGTCGTAAATATACGACGATCTGACTTTATTGCGCGTTTCGTTGGTGTGCGCCATTTTTAGTTACCGTGGTGATAAAACACCGCTTTGCTTGCTTCGATAATCAGTGCGACACCCACACCGACCACACCGCCACTGATCGCACCATTTTTGGCGGCTCTGACTTCTACATCACGCAGTCTTGAATCAATCGCATCGACTTTATCGAGCCGGTGTTTAATGCCGGTTATTTCACCTTTGATTTCGCCCAAAAGCAACAATATATCTTTCTGATCTGCCATGATTATTTTTGTCCTTTAGAAGTGTCGAGCCAACGATCAGTGAGTGAACGAACAATGCTTTTGTCGGGTGCATGCCCTGCCGCTAGGGCTTTGTCTTGACTGCGCTTGCTGACATTAATGCCGAGTACAGATAGGGCAATGCCCCACATGAATGATAGGCTTGCCATTGAATTTATTACGGCAGGTGCATCGGCAGGTGTGTTGACCATAACAATGCCGAGTGCAGTCATTTGAATTAACCAGGTTAATGCAATCATATAACCGAAAGTTGGTCGCCATCGTCGAACGAATTTATCGCTGCTTTTAGATTCAGCCACCATCGTGGTGTTGATGGCTACTAACCGTGCGGTGTCGCTTTGTAATTTGGCAATAATGACGGGGTTCATTGCTTGCTGAAAGCGAATGGTTAATTCCGGATCGTTTTGAATTTGGCGTAATGCGGATTCAGGATCGGCTAGGCCTGTAACCTGTTTAGCCACGTCAATCACTTGCTCCACTGTTTTTTCAGCATCATCACCGCCGATCCATCCTGCCACCATTGGTGCAAACTTAGCCAGGGCGAGTGCAATTGAAAGCGGCTCCATTAGCTGTGCTCCATAATGAATTGCTGTAAATCAAACAAGCGGATAAACCAGCCCCGTAGAAATTTATTGAGCGCTGCATTGCGGATGGTTATTTTGTGATAATACTTAGCACGACGACCCATATATGATGCGATGAACCATGTCGGGTTACGTCTGAATTTGTTGTTGGCTGCTTTAATTGTTTTAGGGCCAATCACGCCGTCTACTTTAGAACCACTATGCCGTTGAAGTGAACGAATAGCCGTTGTAACACCGGTATTGACCGCTTGATCGAACAGTACAATCGCTAATGGCAGCGGCAGCTCGTCACATCGACATTTATCCCAAAAATCAGTGCGATATAATTCGGCTGCATGTGACTTGGTGAGGTCTTTAATATCATCGGCATCGATATCGCCATCACCATCAATATCACCTATCTTACCTTTACCTTTTAAATAACGAAGGGAGATGCCATAGCGGGTTGCACCGCCCGGGTCTTTTGGGTCATTGACATAGCCACCTTCTGCATGAAATATCCATCGAAGGGCAAGCTCAAAGTGTGTTAATTTAGGATCCATGCGGTATAGCATGAATGTTCAGCGGGGGATGGGTAAGGCGTGAAACCTTTCACTTGGCAAAGTAAAAGACTGACTTGTATGATGAACTTAATGATTTATTGTTGTCAAATAAAAACTGCCCCTGTGATGATAACAGGGGCAGTGGACTGAGTTTAATCGTGCAATGAAACCATAAATTGCTGAAACTGCTCATTGATCACATACAGCAGATTAGCGACTTCATCACTATCAACACTGCTGGCTTGCCCTGCTAAAATAGACAATGACATATAGGCATCACGCAGCGGTGCCAGTTTGTCGATCAGTTCTAGTTTATCATGATTGTAATCTTTCATGGTTAAGTGATTGCTTGGCATGTAGTTGCATTTCAATTAGATTGTCAGGCGGCGTTAGTCTGCCTAGTTGCTCTAATCGGCGAATACGAGTGCGAATGGCATCACGTTTTAAACTGCACACGCGACCAATATCGGCATTAGATAAGCCTGCACCTAAATTTGAAGCCGATGCAGTGCGTTTTTATGGGGTTTTGTCATGGTTGTCTCCTTATTTATGAATCAAACAAATCATCGATCATAATCAATGGCGGGCGTGGACTGACATTAATAACGTGCCTGCGGGTTAGATCAAACATGCGCGCCACTTCGCTGGCCGAATGGGTTTGCCGCGCTTTTTGAATGGCGATGTTTCTTAACTTAATGAGTATTTTATCGCATTTGGGTAGCTCCCACACCTTGCCGCCTAGCTTGTCAGATAATAACTTGGCAGGCTCTAGGCCGACAATAGCTTCTAGCAGTGAATGTTGCGCTTTAAGTGGGAAGCGGAAAAAGGTACCACCGCGTGCTTGTAATAATTTAACCGTGTCAGGCAAGCCCACAATGCCCACCAGTTGCCGCATTTGCGGTGGCAATAGGCTGGGATCGATTAAATCGAGTTGATCGGGATCAATCAGCAAGTTTGACATGTTCGCGTGCCGCCCAAGACTTTAGTGCCTCGATGCAGTTGTTTAAATCAGTAGCAGTGACCCATTCTAACTGCGCTTTTTTGGTAACAGTGCTGCACCATTTTTGCATGGCTGTTTTGCTGGGGTTGTTGACAATGCCTGCCTTGTGCAGCGCAAACCAAATTGCGGTTATTTTATTAATGCGCGGTGTGCGCCAATCACTAATGCGTGAAGATGCTTTTTTGTTGGGTGTAAAGCCCAACAGCTTCATTGAATGCAGTGCAGCATGCAGTTGATGAATATCCATTGTGCTAGCAGATACTCGGCCATTCTTCTTGGTGGCGCCATGTTGCACCAGAAACTCATCACGGTAGAAGTCATCATCCATACCGAGGTAGTTCTTGCCTACGGCCAGCAATGTGTAGCAATGGTTTGTTGGGTTTTTAGTTTTCATTAAAGTCTCTCAGTTTTTGGTGCAGTGCATTCATTTGTCGTTTGAGTTCAGTTGATGGGCTTAAATCATGAAGCCGTTGCAAGCCTTGAAGATCATGTTTGATTTGTCGCACCTTGATTTTGTGTTGATCAACCGCTGCCGGTTGATTGTCGAGATAACGAAAATCAGCTAACCAGCCTTGCGCCATTTTTCGCACTTGACCGTGTGATAATGGGCGCTGTGCTTCTTTTTTAGCGGCCTCAATAATTTGCCCACATTCCCCAGCCGATTTATTCATATTTAACCACTGCATGGCAGCACTATTGCGATCGTGTTTGTGGTTGAATGCATTCCAGAACTGATCAAACCATGACCGCTCGTTGCTATTCATTTGTTTGTAATAGTCAACCGATTCACGAGGCTTGGCTTGTTTGGCTGCCCCGTAGCCTGCCTCAGTCAGTTGTTGCCAAAGTTGTTCGGCATAGCGCACGGAATCATTAAGCTTATCCAGCGCAGGTAAGCTTCTAATAATGACGTGCTGGATGAAGTGTTTTTTATTCATTAATGCAGCTGCCCAATCGGTAGATCAATGTCATCACGCAAATAGTCATATAAATAAAGATGCCGTTGAATGATGGCTTCGAGTTTTTTTAACGCTCGGCGTTCAATAATATGGATGTAGTTACGTGAGCATCCACATAGGCGGGCAATCTCATATTGAGTGAGTGTTTGCCCGCGCTCACTAACAATGCAGATAATAGACAGCGCTAAATCAATGTCACGATTAGCTGCCATGTTTTACTCGGAAATAAGTGTATTTAATAGCGAGCACTACCCAGGCGATATTGCCGGACACTAATAATATGCCTGCATAGAAGCTTGCCATCTGATCTAAGCTTGGGTAATAGAACAGGTTCCACCCGCCCCATACCGAAAAGAACAACCATGTCGGCCAGTAGACGCCTTTGAGCTGCTTCTCTTGATATAAGATAAGGGCGTTCATCCAGGTGAAGTAGCTGCCGATTAATTGAAATAGCGCATTAATATAATCGGGGGTCATAATGCCGCCATATCAAGTGAAACAGTTTGAAACTTGTCATTCGCTGAGGCGCGTTGATATAAACGAATATAAGAAGTTGAACCCACAATTTGCATTGAGTCTTTTAACGCTAGCATCGCTTGCAGCCACTTTTTATCTGTTATATCTAAACGCATTAAGCCCAGCACTCGACCTGTATTTAGGTTGCCTTGTTTATCGGTTTGAAATGCGTGCTCAATTAAGGCCTTGATATTGTCGTCTGAATTGGCTGTCCACTCATGAATGCATTCATCCACTAATGTTTTAGCCGCAATAAGGCGTTCATCAAAATGCAGATGTTCGGCAATTTGAATTTGTATTTTTTTGGTGCCATCGAAATTAAGCAATGAGATATTGCCTTTTTTACCGCCGACTTTGGCACCGTATTTCTCGGCTGCCAGCTCAACAAAGGCATGCACATCACCCATTGCCGCGTTTTTGAAAGTGGTCATTTGTTCGCGCAAGTCAATGGCGTTGGTGAATATTTCATTGATTAAAGATTCACGATCTTTATCAATGTCTGGCACCAAACCAATCGGCACTAGATGGCCTTGGGTGTTGGTTAAATATTCGGGTTGATCTTGTTTAGTTTGCAAAGCGGTTGTCATTTTGTTTCTCCT
>CAYTAM010000014.1:9913-13932 GCA_964435685.1 uncultured Methylophaga sp.
CTCCCTGTGATAGTTCAAGTTCGTATTGCTCTAATAGCTCGCTGAAGCTGATTCGTTTGAGCGCTGCTTCTTGTTTGAGCGAGCTGATTGCTCTGTTGTGAAAAAGTCGAATGGTGGCCTCCAGTTCTTCATCATTTCGCGCTGTGAAGTAACCGCCATTGCTACCCGGCTTAATGCCGATGGGATGGCCATCCTCGCGCAAGTCTTTAATGATTGACCTAATGATGCGGGTCTGGTCATAACGGCGGTTAGGGACGATATAGCTACCCGTTGCCAGCACATATATTTCATTCATTAAGATGCAGTTGTCTGCACCCATGTGCTGTTGCAGCAGCTTGTCTATTTTGTCTTTTAGATGATTGCGTTCTAACTCGATCATTGCGATACCCTCTTAAGTTTGCGGTGCGTGCCGATTTTGTAGCGTTTAGAAAAGCTACGCTTGTGAATGCGTTCGATGTTGCAGTTGCCATGCAGCTCAACGATGTGACCTTTGCGTTCATGGTCGGCATCCATATCTTCACCTAGCTGCTCGATAGCATCGTCCCGTTCAACTTTGTATTGCACCTGAATTTGTTTGGCTAATAGTGGGTAGAAATCGTCAGTTAATGGCATCGGCAGACCAAAAGCATGCGCGTGCAAGATGTCTTTAGGATCCATTAAGAATTGTTCAAAAGTGATATGGTGCGCCGCGATATTGTTATCAATAAATATCATGCCCCAGTGATCAATTAGCTCATCTGACATAATGATTGATTCATTCATTGGTTACCCCTCCGGTTTGACCGCGTTGTGAACCCCAGAATGTTGTTGCCAACAGTGAATATAAGATCGGGTGTTAACGGGTGGTTCTTTTTAAGGCCGTAGTCTTTGATGGCAGGAATAAGTGCTGATACCAACACGCGGGCAGAGCCATCACACATTTGCCATAGCGCATCAAGTGATTCATCTGATATTTCTACTTGATCACCAAAAGCGGCTCGGGCAAGTGCTATCGCATCATCTTTAGTAATGCCCTGAATAACCGGTGGCCAAAAGCCAACCCGTGAGCTTATTTGCCCGAATCGGCCTTGTGGATCTTTAATCAGGGGTTTTAATTTTTCAGTGCCCGCTAACACTACGCCTACACCGGCTTTGTCACTGATACGGCGCAAGTACTCCAAAGTTGAGGTGCAAACGGTTTCTGCTTCATCCAAAACAATCAAGCTGTCAGTGTGTTTTAGGGCGGTTATAACCGCCGACACTTTTTCAGCTAAGGTTCCCGACGAGTGTCGGCTTGATTTGTGTACGATGGCTCCGGTTTGAATGACCAGCTCTGAAATGAATACTCCGGGGTTCATGTTCGGCGTTGCCTCAATGACTATTACACCAGAGTTATGAGCAGCATAATGCTTAAGACTGCGCGTTTTACCGGTGCCAACGAACGCGGGAACAACACTAAAGTTCCGGTAAAGGTGCGCGCGCGTGCAGGCGGCTGTGACCGCTCTGAACACGGTCGTTTCAACAAATGGACAGTCTTGAATTCCTTCATCACCCCGCTTGTCATAACGTTCTATAGTGTCCATTATTTTAATAATATAAAGTGATGGCGGGCTGATATATTTACCCTTAACCACATTGTTAAATGTAGTGTTAGATATGTCCGCCGCTTTTGAAATAGTCGCTTGCGATATCTCGTTATTATTTAACCAATCAATAATGCGTTTGGTATCACGTTTATTATCAGCGTTATATTTATCAGACCAGTTGGCTGGATAAGGTAAAGTTCGGTACACGGTATTAGTCATCTGCTATAATCCTTTTGTTAGTTAGTAGTCGGTATCGAAAATATCGATAGTGATTGTGCTTTCGGTCTGGTCGCCGTTGGCGTTTAAGACGGCATCTTCGGATGCCGTTTTTTGTTGTAGGCTTGGGCTTTGATCTAACATCAAGGCACCATCAAGCCAGTCTTGATGCGTGATATTCAGTGCGTTACGATCTTCCACTTCATCCATTTTGATTTGCAGGCGTTTACGTTTTTGGATAAGTGATTTTTGTTTTCTATCGTCAATAATAGAAAGTGAACGATAAGGTGCCGCTTTAATTTTATGCGCATCACACAGCCACCTTTCATCAAGATCGCGTATTTTCACAAAGCTATCATCGTTAATGTTAAATTCAACAATCACTTTTTTAGTGTTGTATTGAATTAATTCAGGTGAATAATATTCCCTGCTTTCGAATGAGATAGCACTGCGTTGAACCACGCGCTCAGCTTGATCCCAAAAGAACACATCTTGCACATCAATAGGCTCATTACGCTCTAGGTTCACCCATAGTTGTGCCGGTGTTCTATTGTTGATTGCACCGTGTTTGCGTTTATGGTTATACCAATAGACATACTCATCAAGTAGCACTTTAAACTGCTCAACACTCATCAATTGCTTTTCGCCTTTATCAACCTTTTTAAGATAAAGTTGCAGTGGTTCTGGTGCCGCATCTTTGCCGCAATAAGCAGGGAACTTTTTAAGCAGCTCATCTTTCATGGTTGAGTGAAAGCGTTCTATATAGCCGTTGTCTTTGGGGTTTCTGGGGCGCGGGTGTGTTTCAGTTATGCCTAGTTTTTCGTAATATCTAGTCACTAATGAATTGCTAAAGCCAGGGCCATTATCTGCTTGCAGATCAATCGGCACATGATTCTCTTTTATAATAGCGTCAGTCAATGCCATTACCGTGCTGATAGCTGATTCTGACTCACTAATGTAATAGCCCACCACATAGCGGCTGACCACATCAATCATCGGTGTTATTTCAAAGCGTGCAGGGCGATTGCCGGTTGGATGCTGCAAATAAATAGGCATCATATTACCGTCAGACTGATAACAACAACCGACAGGCATATGTTCCGTTTTACGGCGGGTATAGGGTTTCATCATGCTATCAAAGGCAAGTGCGCCCAGCCGCCCTGAATTGTGCGTGCCTTCAATGGCGGGCATCGCCATCACCCGTCTACGGATCTGATGATATTCAACATCGTGGCCCTCTTGTTGCAACATCTTAGTGATATTGCCCGGGTTGTTTTTAGAGCCTGACCGCATCAGATGCCGAATGCGTACTTCACAGCCCAATGGTTTTGCTTGGCTGCCTTGTTGTTGAGGTGCCAGCCCAATTAAACCGTGTTGCAGATAACGTTCTATCCATCGTCGTAGCGTGGTTTGGCTAGGTACGTCCTTATCTTTTTGTGCTAAAGATTTAGCTAGTTTCAATAGTTGTATAGGCAATCGTTTGTGACTTAGTTGAAAATGTAAATACTCAGCCAAAGGGCGAACATGCTGCCGGTTAGTGGCTTGTTGATAGTCAATTGCAGGTTTGATTAGCGCCGCAATATCTATTGCTTTTTGCCGTTTTTTATCGGTCAGTTTGCTCCATAGCGAAACCGAATCATTAGACGCAACAGGTAATGCAAACTCTGGCGATAACGCCACAACATTAGTATCAGCACTCATCATTTAGCCTTTGTTTTTTTTGAGCGTCGGCGCTTAGGTTGGCCATTCATTCGTCGCGCTTCTCGTGCTAATGCGTCACGCTCAAATTCACGGACTAATAAATCTCTATTGATAGTCAGCCTAACCACTTCATCAGGATCCATTACTGCCAGTGCTACTGCTTCTGGGGCTTCATCAATCGCTTCTGATAATGAATCATGAACAATCGGTAATAAGCGCCCAATGCGGGCTTGAATAAAGCGTAAGTTAGTCCAAAATGAAATCACCGCCGCACTGTAATGCGCCACCCGTTCAGGGTCATCAATATCAAGTTCAGGTCGTTCAACCTTGACCAATAGCCGTTCAAGTTCATCAATGGCCATCACCGCCCTATCACCTAACGCCGATGACTCCATTCGTATCATGGTGGTGTATTGTGGCCATGAGTTGATCTCATCGACACGCAGTTGCTCACGCAACTGGTCGTTTTCAACTTCTAACACATCCAGTTGGTGGTTTTGTCTGACATTGTCAGCTTTTAAGTCGCCGTTTAAGCGT
>CAYTAM010000014.1:14032-15904 GCA_964435685.1 uncultured Methylophaga sp.
TCAGTCATCATTAATGTCTCCATAATGTGCTTCAATGTCATCTATCTGGTCTTGAATAGCGTCTCTGTCAGTGGTCAATTTGACGAGAACGCGTTGCTTGGTGCCGCCCATTTGTAGATGTACTTGTCTTCTCATCTCACTGACCAGTTGAGCGCATTCATATTGAAATTCGACTAATAGATTGCCGATGCGGCGCTGTGTTGCTTGGGATGGTGTTTCTTGCTGTGCTGCCTGTGGCGATAATTGCGCGGCAATAAGCTCTTCGGGCGACGGGTCAAGTGATTCAATAGTCTTTTTATCGGTCATCGTGTTCTCCTTAAAATCCAAATTGTTTTTTGATTCGTTTCTCGGTGTTGCTGGCTTGCACTTTGGCGAGCATTGAACGACCTAGTTCAGACGCCAGTTGCTCGTGTTCATCTAATAGGTGCAGGCCTAGTGCCTGGCTTAGAATTTCTAGTGGTGAGATAATGCCGCCCGCCGCCCAGACAAAGGCTGATAAATAGATGGCGGGAAAGTGGTGATATTCTTTAGATTCAGCACACCATGCATCTAACTGACGTTTGGTAATGTAAAGCTCTTCAGGCAGGCATAGGTTCATGCGGTCAACAATGCGCTCACGTGACAAGCCATTCTTTTTGGCTAATCGAAGTGCGTACTTAATCGCGCCCATAAACTCTTGTTCAATATCTAGGTCGGGCGCATTAGCAGATAAGTAGTCTGGTTCGTGATCCATTAACCGTTGGAACAAGTCGGGCTGGATGCTGGTAATTTTTTCTTGTTCTTTTTCCACTGATTTTTCTCCTGATCTGGGTTATTATTTTCTCAAGCAAAACAACAAAGGCAATCGATATGCAAAAACTCTATAACTACGCCGTAAATAGCCAACAACTGGCACAGGAAGCCATCGCCGATATAACGGATAACGAGATAGCAAGCTTGCGTAAACAATTAACCGGATCGGATGGTTTTGATAAATGGACGGTATGGCGGTTAACGCATAGCCAAGATATAAGCGAATACATGGCTGCAACACCGTCACAACGCCGCAACAAAAAGCAGTGGCAGCACGATCAAACCAAGTTGATCTTGGCTGCGTACTGGGGGTTTCAGCTTGCCGCACACGTGTTAGAAATTGTGTCGCACGATCCCGCTTTCTTAGTCGGCGGATCTTATAGGGCAAAGGCCGCAGACGTGGCGACGTTGTTTCCCGAACTGGCTGAGCCAGTGATTGATTGGTGGCCGTGGGATGATGATCCGTTTGTGTAATCATGCGGCTTTCTTCTGTTTGCGTTGCAGTGGGCGAGTAGACGGTGTGTTATATCGCTTGTCTGGCCATAAGGTGTTGAGAGGAATGCCTGTTTTAGATGAGATAAATGAGGCAATGTTGTATGATGAGTTCCTACCACGAGTTGTACAGGTGATAGCCGTTGTAGACACGCCAAGATGTCGTGCGGTTTTCATCGGTGGCCAGCCTGCTTTAGTCATGGCGGCGTTAATATCAGCCCAATGCATAATGGTGCTCCTTATATAGGGTTGTTAGGTGCGGTTTTACAGAACCGCTTTTTTTATAATTAAAGCGCTTGTTTAAACAAGTAAGGTGGAGTATAGAAAGGATTCTTTCCATTGTCAACAAAAAGAGAAAAATAATTATGGGTGTTGGCGAACGTATTAAAGAAGAACGATTACGACTTGGGTTAACTCAGACAGATCTGGTTGAGCAGGTTGGATCAACAGTTCAGTCTCTTCGGAGTTATGAATCAGAAAGAAGTAAACCTGATGCGGCTTATTTGCAGGAGCTAAGCAGGGTTGGCATGGACGTGTATTACATTCTATTAGGGCGCAGAGAAGATGAGCCTAGCCGAATGACAGTAC
>CAYTAM010000015.1:0-7691 GCA_964435685.1 uncultured Methylophaga sp.
GTACTATAATACTCCCTGAAACAGAACGCCATTATTATTGTTACAGTGCCTTTATCATTCCTAAGCAATTGGTTTAATAATAAAAAAACATCATATTGATAAAGTCGGTATTGTTGGAGCGATTATTGCTATTGTCTCCATAACTGTGTTTTTGGACAAACTGCTATCATGACAACCACCATTTCTTGTCAAGACATCATTGAAAACTTAGTTGTATCTATTGTTATAATTGATGAACATTACCGCATCATCTATCTGAACTCTGCTGCAGAAGTATTATTTGATATTAGCCAACGGCAAGCTGAATTTATCCCTTTTAAAACTGTATTGCCAGGCGAGCAACAACTATTTCTTGGTTTGGATAAAGTTAAAGCAACTGAGCAGGCTCTAATTGAGCGTGAAGTGAAGATTTATATTCCTACTCATGGAGAAATAGTTGTAGATTGCTCGATAAAACCAGTGTACTCAGGTGATGGTAACGCCTTTTTGTTATTAGAGTTTTTTCAGTTAGACTTCCAACACCGAATTAGTCGTGATGAGAGTTTGCAAGTACAGCATCAAGTGGTACGAGGT
This sequence comes from uncultured Methylophaga sp., assembly GCA_964435685.1. GTDB lineage: Bacteria > Pseudomonadota > Gammaproteobacteria > Nitrosococcales > Methylophagaceae. Next base: position 574 of record CAYTAM010000015.1, read on the forward strand.
CTTGCCCATGAAATTAAAAACCCATTAGGCGGCTTACGGGGGGCGGCACAGCTCTTGGAGCGTCAACTTGATTCTGATAAGCTAAAAGAATATACCCAAATTATTATCAGTGAAGCAGATCGTTTACAAAGCTTGCTACGTAATATGCTAGGTCCTTATCAACAAACTAAAAAAGAGTGGATCAATATTCATGCAGTATTGCAACGGGTTCGCCATTTGGTGAAGAGCGAGGTTGATCAGCGTCTAGTATTTATAGGTGATTATGATCCCAGTTTGCCTGAAATTTGGGCAGATATGGATCAGCTGGTACAAATTTTTCTTAATATTGTTCGTAATGCTGTGCAGGCGATGAATGGCTGTGGGACTATTATTTTACGCACAAGGATCCGGCGTAATATCACTATTGAGAGTAAATTTCACCGCTTAGGAATGGAGATTCAGATAGAAGATAATGGTCCAGGTGTGCCAAAAAGTATGCAAGAAACGATGTTTTATCCTTTAGTAACAGGGCGGGCAGAAGGAACGGGACTTGGCTTATATCTTTCGCAAAATTTAATTCATCGGAATAATGGTGTTATTAGCTGCTCAAGTCGAGTAGGATTAACTGTTTTTTCGGTCATTTTTCCAGTGGAGAAAGTGGGTGACGAATAAATCAAATGTATGGGTTGTTGATGATGATCGCTCAATCCGCTGGGTGCTAGAAAAAGCCATGCAAGCTGAAAGTATTTCTGTACGCAGTTTTGATAATGGTAACGATGTTTTGATTGCATTAGAGAGAGAACAACCTGATGTATTAGTGAGCGATATACGGATGCCAGGTATTGACGGCCTAAAGCTAATGGCAGAACTGAAAAAGATTGCTCCTGAATTACCAGTGATCATTATGACGGCCTATTCTGATTTAGACAGTGCAGTATCCGTATATGAAGGTGGTGCATTTGAGTATTTACCAAAACCGTTTGATGTTGATGAAGCCGTTGATCTTGTTAAGCGTGCAATTAGCTATAGATATGAGCACAGTAAAACAGCGGAAAACTGGATTAATGTTGGTAACGATATTATTGGTGAGGCACCTGCTATGCAGGAGGTTTTTCGTGCTATTGGACGGCTTGCTAGGTCAAATATTACCGTACTTATTAACGGTCAATCGGGAACGGGCAAGGAATTGGTTGCTCAAGCATTACACAAACATAGTCCTCGGAACGGTGCACCTTTTATTGCACTCAATATGGCAGCGATCCCAAAAGAACTAATGGAATCAGAACTATTTGGACACGAAAAAGGCTCATTCACAGGTGCGCATGCAACTAGAAAAGGTCGTTTTGAACAAGCGGATGGTGGCACCTTATTTTTAGATGAAATTGGTGATATGTCACTGGAACTTCAAACCCGGTTATTAAGGGTGTTATCTGATGACGATTTTTTCCGAGTAGGTGGACATACGCCAGTTAAAGCTGATGTTAGGATTATCACGGCAACACATCAAAATCTAGAAAAGCGGGTTGAGCTAGGTGAGTTTAGAGAAGATCTTTTTCATCGTTTGAACGTTATTCGTATACAATTACCCGCATTGAATGAGCGAAGGGAAGATATTGCTGCTCTGGCAAAACATTTCTTAACGAAGGCTGCCAGTGAATTAGCGGTTGCATCGAAAACGTTGTCACCTGATGTTGAGCAGTATTTAATGACATTGAACTGGCCAGGAAATGTGCGTCAGCTTGAAAATGTCTGTAGATGGTTAACGGTTATGTCACCGTCACAAATTATACAGCGCGATGATCTACCTAGTGATATAGCTCAAGGTGATGCTAATAATGAGCATGGAATGACTGAATGGCAAACATTATTTAAACAATGGGCAGTAAAAAAGGTTGTTTCAGGGCAACAAGGCGCATTGGCTGAGGTGGTATCTGAAGTAGAAGAACTACTAATAAAAGTGGCGTTGGAGCGAACGGCAGGTAAGCGACAACAAGCAGCAAAATTACTGGGATGGGGTAGAAACACATTAACACGGAAATTAAAAGATATTCATAATTAAGCTTGCACCGTGGATGGGGAAGCCGTATAATCTCTCGCTTAATCCGGTGCGGGGTGGAGCAGTATGGTAGCTCGTCGGGCTCATAACCCGAAGGTCGTTGGTTCAAATCCAGCCCCCGCTACCAAAGTTTACAACGACCCCGGAATGGGGTTTTCGTTTTTCTGGAGATTTAATATTGGGCCCATAGGCCCTTTTTTTTTAATATTTATGGCTGTTAGCGACAAAATTGAACAATTGATTGAAGCACCCATAGTAACATTGGGCTATGAGTTGGTGGGTGTTGAATATATAAAAAATGGTCATGAAACCGTAGTGCGTATTTACATTGATGCAGAGCAAGGTATTTCAATAGAAGATTGTGAACGTGTTAGCCATCAAGTTAGCGGTATATTGGAAGTGGAAGAACCCATAACGTCAGCATATACTTTAGAAGTATCGTCTCCTGGGTTTGATAGGCCACTATTTAAAGAAAGAGATTTTATGCGGTTTATAGACAGTGAAGTAAAAATTGCGATGAAATTACCGATCCAAGGGAGACGTAATTTTAAAGGGCTGTTACAAGGTGTGAGTGGGGGTAATATTTTGGTTGAGGTTGATGGTGAAATATATGAGTTACCCCTAACAAAAGTATCAAAAGCTAGGCTTGTAGTATAAAAAGGCATATTATTAAGCGGTTGATTGCGGGTAATATTCAAGGGATCATTGAGGACAAAATGAATAATAAAGAAATTTTACTGGTTGCAGATGCTGTTTCTAATGAAAAAGGTGTCCCAAAAGAAGTTATTTTTTGTGCGATTGAAGCTGCACTTACCATGGCTACTATTAAAGGCAGTAGTGCAGAATTAGATGCACATGTTATTATTGATCGTGATACTGGTGATTATGAAACTTTTCGTCAGTGGCTGATTGTTGCTGATACTGAAGAAGAGCCGCTTGAATCAATAGAAACACAAATTAATTTAGAAGACGCGTTAAAAAAACAACAAGATGTTGCAGTCGGTGATTATATTCGTGAGCCAATGGAGTCTGTAGATTTTGGTCGTATAGCGGCACAAACAGCGAAACAAGTTATTGTACAAAAAGTACGAGAAGCCGAGCGTGCGCAAGTAGTCGAACAATACCAAGAAAAATTAGGAAAGATGATCTTAGGTACCGTGAAACGTGTTGAGCGTGGCAGCGTGACACTGGATTTAGGTGGTAATGCTGAAGCCTTTATTCCAAGAGAAGAAATGATCCTACGTGAAAACTTTAGAACAGGTGATCGTGTCCGTGCTTATTTAAAAGAAATTCGTGCCGAAGGACGTGGTCCACAACTATTAGTTAGCCGAGTTGTACCAGAGCTTCTTATAGAATTGTTTACCTTAGAAGTGCCGGAAATAAGTGATGGCATGATCGCAATTAGAGGCGCCGCTCGCGATCCGGGTTTACGCGCTAAAATAGCGGTAGAGGCAAAAGAAGCGCGTATCGATCCGATTGGTGCATGCGTCGGTATGCGTGGCTCGCGCGTTCAAGTGGTGACCAATGAATTGGGTGGTGAACGCGTTGATATTATTATGTGGGATGAAGATCCTGCGAGATTTGCTATTAATGCCATGGCACCAGCAGAAGTATTATCTATTGTCGTTGATGAAGAAGCGCATAGTATGGATATTGCCGTTGCTGAAGATCAGCTTTCACAAGCCATAGGTCGAGGTGGTCAAAATGTACGTCTTGCTAGTCAGTTAACGGGCTGGGATTTGAATGTGATGTCTGCTACCGATGCCGATCAAAAAGCAGAAACAGAATTAAGTGTTCATATCGAAACCTTTATGAAAGATTTAGATGTCGATGAGGATGTCGCCCTTATTCTTGCCCAAGAAGGCTTTTCTAGTTTAGAAGAAGTGGCTTATGTACCAGAAGCAGAAATGCTTGAAATAGAAGAGTTTGATGAAGGTATCATTACAGAGCTTCGTTCACGTGCCCGTGATGTATTGCTGACACGCGCCATAGCAAATGAAGAGCAGCTAGAGTCAGCTAAACCAGAACAGAATTTGCTAGAGATGGAAGGTATGACAAAAGAGCTGGCACTTACTATGGCGAGTAATAATATCAATACGATTGATGACTTGGCGGATCAATCAGTGGATGAATTAATGGATATTGATGGTATTGATGAAGCGCAAGCTGCGGTGCTTATTATGAAGGCGCGTGAGTCATGGTTTGCTGAAGACAGTGAGGCAGGAGAATAGCTAATGAGCGATATGAAGGTTAAAGACCTAGCCGATAATATAGGTATCACGCCAGATCGATTGGTTGAGCAGCTTAATGAAGCCGGCGTCACTGTGTCTAAAGCAACAGATAGTATTACTGAAGAGCAAAAGCAGACGTTATTGAGCTTTTTGCAAGCACGACATGGAAAAAGTACCGATAATACTATTTCAACACCCAAGAAAATCACCCTTAAACGTAAAACAACCAGTGAAATAAAATTAGGTGCAAGTTCTCGTCAAGGTGGTAAAATAGTCAGTGTTGAAGTGCGAAAAAAGCGTACTTATGTGAAACGCAGCGCGGCTGAAGAAGCAGAAGCAGAAGCACAATTACAGCGTGAAAAAGAAGCTGAAGAAAAAGCGATAGCTTATGATCAAGCAGAAAAGCTACGATTAGAAAAGCAACAGCAGCGTGAGCATGAAGCGTTAGATGCTAAGGAAGTTGCGCGTGAAGAAGCGGCTGTTGAAGATGCTGTTGAAGCTGAAAAGAAAGCAGAAGCAGAAGCACGATTAGCGGCGGAGGAAGAGAAAACAGCCTTAGCAGAAGAAGCTAAAGTGAAAAAACCGACCAAAAGGGCTGAAGATACAACAAAATTAACCGCGTCTGAAATTGCCCATAAGAAATTGGAAGCAGCAGATGCTAAACGTCGTGCAGCCAATCTAGCACGACAAGAAGCGGAGCAAGCGTTAAAAGCACGGAGAAAAGCCAGAGAAGAAGACGCTATATTAGATAAACAACGTGCAAAAGAAAGAGCAGGATCAGAGGCAGAGGCAAAAAAACAAAAAGCAGCACGCAAAGAAAAAGAAGTAGTTACTGCTAAAGACAAAGAAAGTGATAAGACAGGGGGCAATCGTCGAGGTGGGCGTAATGGGCGTACTGATAAGTTTGAGCGTGCAGAGTTGCACATTACGCAAGGTAAAGGTCGTCGTAAAAAGAAAAAAGGTCGAGGTGCAGCTCGAGCCACACCTGTTATAGAGTCATCACTAGAACATGGCTTTACCATGCCTACAGCACCTGTGATCCATGATGTTGATGTACCTGAAACAATTTCAGTTTCAGAACTTGCTCTTAGAATGTCAGTGAAAGCAGCAGAAGTCATTAAGGTCTTAATGGGGCTAGGTACCATGGCAACGATTAATCAGGTACTTGACCAAGATACCGCGGTTATCGTGGTTGAAGAAATGGGGCATAAGCCAAAACCTGTACAAAATAATGCTCTTGAACTCGCCTTAGCCATTTCTGACGAAATAGTAGGTGAAGCGGTACTTAGATCACCTGTTGTTACAGTAATGGGACATGTTGATCATGGTAAAACCTCATTGCTTGATACTATCCGTAGCACCAAAGTAACCTCAGGTGAGTTGGGTGGTATTACCCAGCATATTGGGGCTTATAAAGTAGCGACAAGTCGTGGCGAAATTACATTTTTAGATACGCCTGGACATGCCGCCTTTACAGAAATGCGCCAACGTGGAGCCAAAGTAACAGATATCGTGGTATTAGTTGTAGCCGCTGATGATGGTGTGATGCCACAGACAATTGAAGCTGTTAAACATGCCAAAGAAGCAGGCGCATCGTTAATTATTGCTGTTAACAAAATGGATAAAGAGGAAGCCAACCCAGATCGTGTTAAGACCGAATTAGGAAATCATGATGTTATCCCAGAAGATTGGGGTGGCGATGTACCATTTGTTGCTGTTTCAGCGCTAACAGGTAAAGGTATTGACGATTTACTGGACACAATTTCATTACAAGCTGAAATGTTAGAACTTAAAGCACCTTGTGAGGGCGCAGCAAAAGGTACGGTAATCGAAGCTCGGTTAGATAAAGGTCGCGGTACCATTGTAACGGTACTGGTTCAAAGTGGTACCTTGAATAAAGGTGATATCGTTGTTATTGGTCAAGAATATGGGCGTGTTCGAGCTTTATTTAATGAAAATGCCGAAGCACTCAGTGCTGCGGGTCCATCAACACCTGTTGAATTGTTGGGCCTTTCGGGAACGCCCGCTTCAGGTGATGAATTACAAGTAGTACCTGATGAGCGTAAAGCACGTGAAATTGCCACATTCCGCAAAACCAAAGCGCGTGATCTTAAAATGGCAAAACAACAAGCCGCTAAGCTTGATGATATGTTTAATAAAATGGAATCAGGTGATGTCAAAACACTTAATGTGGTGGTTAAAGCGGATGTGCATGGTAGTGCAGAAGCCGTAAGCCAAAGCTTATTGAATTTATCAACAGATCAGGTCAAAGTACGCGTTGTTGCATCAGGTGTAGGTGGTATTAATGAAACAGATGCCCAATTGGCGGGTTCTTCAGATGCTATCTTAATTGGTTTTAATGTGCGTGCTGATAATACTGCACGTCGAATTATTGCTGAAAAAGGCTTGGATGTGCAGTATTTCAGTATTATTTACGACTTGATAGACGTAGTGACCAGTGCCATGACCGGTATGTTGGACGATGTTTATAAAGATGAAATTATCGGTCTTGCTCGTGTAGATGAGGTGTTCAGTTCACCAAAATTTGGTGATATTGCGGGTTGCTTGGTTACCGAAGGTACCATTAAGCGTGCTAATCCAATTAGAGTATTACGAGAAAATGTGGTTATTTTTGAAGGCGAATTAGAGTCGCTACGCCGCTTCAAAGATGATGTCGATGAAGTAAAATCAGGTGTTGAATGTGGTATTGGTGTGAAAGGGTACACCGATGTTAAGCCTGGCGATCAAATCGAAGTATTTGAACGTGTATTGATGAAAGCTAAACTGTAAAATGGTCAGAGAATTTAGCCGAAGTAATCGAATTAGTGAGCTCATTATGCGTGAGCTTGCTC
>CAYTAM010000015.1:7791-11635 GCA_964435685.1 uncultured Methylophaga sp.
AGAGAATTTAGCCGAAGTAATCGAATTAGTGAGCTCATTATGCGTGAGCTTGCTCAGATGATTCAACATGAAGTATCTGATCCACGGGTAGGCATGGTGACAGTATCTCATGTTGATGTTACTGCTGATATGAAATATGCCAAGGTATTAGTAACGCGTTTGACAAGCGATAATTCAGAACAAGATATTAAAGAATGTATTGCTGGACTAACCAATGCAGCTGGTTTCCTACGTCGTCGTCTAGCGAGTCGTGTTGAGCTACGTAATATTCCGGAACTACGTTTTCATTATGATAAATCGCTTGAGCATGGTTTCCATATGGATGAGTTGATTGCTAAGGCAAATAAAGATCTTCCGAAAGAAGATGGGACGTCGTAATAGAAAAGGCCGAAATATCACCGGTATTGTGATTATAGATAAGCCTACCGGTCGCAGTTCAAACCATGTGTTGCAGCAAGTTAAACGCTTGTTTAATGCCAAAAAAGCAGGCCATACCGGGGCGCTTGATCCACTGGCAACAGGTGTTTTACCCATTTGTTTAGGCGAAGCGACCAAAGTCTCTTCTTATTTACTTGATGCTGATAAACGCTATCACGTCACCTGTCAGCTAGGAGCGGTAACAGATAGTGGCGATGCTGATGGTAAAGTATTAAGCACCAGTGATATCCCTGATTTCTCAGAGCAAGATATTATCGATTTATTACCCGAATTTATGGGTGATCAAGATCAAGTTCCCCCGATGTTTTCGGCAGTTAAATATCAAGGGCAACCTTTATACAAATTAGCCCGACAAGGTATTGAAGTCGAACGTAAATCACGTAGAATCACTATTTATGATATTCAACTATTATCAATAACTGAGACAAGTTTCACATTAGATGTGCAATGTAGCAAAGGCACTTATATTCGAACTTTAGTTGAGGATATTAGTCATAGGCTCGGTAGCGGTGGTCATGTCGTCCAATTACGTCGTGTAGCAGCGGCAGGTTATCAGCTTGAACAAACGCTCACTCTTGACTATTTAGAGAGTATTGCCGAGCAAGGCGTGCATAATTTAGATACACTATTATTACCAACAGAAAATGCACTGCCAGACTGGCCTAGTATTGTGGCAACGGATGAGATGGTAGAAGCACTAAGGCATGGCCAAACAATTAAAGTAACCCAAACATTTAAGCGCAAAAAAGTGCGGTTATTTGACAAGAGCCATAAATTTATTGGCTTAGCTGAAATGACAGCAGAAGGCATTGTCGCCCCTAAACGAATTTTTGTTTCGTATTAATAATCATCGTAAAATTGGGCGCTTTGTGGGTGTTGTTTTTTCTCCTTTAAAGATTAAGTAAGGCGGGCGGTTCTGATTATGATTGATTCTGTAGTTAAAACAATAAAAACAGATAAGAGTGTTGTTATTTTTGTTACATTTTTTATTTTGGCCATTTCCTTCTTTATACAAAATCAATTCAATGGTAAGCAGCTGGCATTTTTTCTGATTGGGATAGCATTAGGTGTAACACTTATGCACGCAATGTTTGGGTTTACGGGTGGTTGGAGAATGTTGATCCGCTCGCGACAGAGTGTGGGTGTTCGTGCACAAATTCTGCTAGTAATATTTTTATCCATTTTATTTTTTCCTGTTATAGGTAATGTCTTTCCTGAGATTTCAGCTCAAGCCGCTTTAGGACAAGTCGGAATATCGGTGTTAATCGGCGCATTTTTATTTGGAATAGGAATGCAACTAGGGGGTTGTTGTGGTTCAGGTACACTGTTTACTGTAGGGCAAGGTCAACGGGACATGTTGATCACTGTTTGTTTTTTTATCATCGGTGCCACTATAGGGTCTTATCATTTACCTTGGTGGTTAAGTTTGCCAAATATTGGTAGGCTGTCTTTCATCACAGAAATAGGCTGGTTGCCGGCTTTAATAGTTCAACTTGCGGTGTTGATAATGTTGTACCGCTTTGTATCTGCATTAGAACTAAAACGGCACAATAAATTACAGGGTTTTTCTGCAAAACAGCAGCGTGAGAGCTTTTTTAAGCAACTTATTCATGGTCCGTGGCCAATATGGTGGGGGGTAGTAGGGTTAACCGTATTTAGCTTGATGACACTATTGTTAGCGGGGCATCCCTGGTCAATTACCTTTGCATTTGGTTTGTGGGGGGCAAAAATCTGGTCTGCTCTAGGCGGTGATGTGGCAAACTGGGCTTACTGGTCAGCAGGTTACCCAGCAAAAGCACTTAATCAAAGTGTATTAGCAGATATTACCTCACTGATGAATTTTGGTATTATTTTAGGGGCTATGTTAGCTGCCGCATTAGCAGGGAAATATGCACCAGAAGGTGAGCTTAAATTAAAACGCATTTTAACCGCTATTATCGGTGGGTTTTTATTGGGTTATGGGGCACGTTTAGCATTTGGGTGTAATATTGGTGCATTAGTAGGAGGAATGGCCTCCGGCAGTTTACATGCTTGGCTATGGTTGGTTTCTGCATTTATCGGGGGCATAGTAGGTGTGAAGATCCGTGTATGGCTGAAGTTTGATAAACCCTATGGAAGGCTATCATGAAAAAAGCTAATCGAATGATTGTCGGTTCGGCACTGGGTTTAGCTGCTATCGCTGTGGCAATAGATCATACTCAGCATCGTTTGCCTGCTCCTGTTGCTCAAGATGATATGGCAGTGGATAACGAAAACCCTTGCTCAATGTTCTTTGACGATTCTCCTTGTGCCATGTTTTTTGATGATTAGCTGTGTGGAATAGGTGATTAGCTTTGGCAGTTAACGCAGTTGAATATTTAGTTCACTGTTTATTACAAATGGCAGAGGCGGAGACCAATCCGGTGTTACAGCTTATAGAAATGCCACTAGTGGAAAATAAAAAATATCCTGCGAACTTATTAAATTTTCAGGACCTAGGATGGCGAGCCTATTATCACTGTCATCCAGCTTCACGTGCGGGTAACCATCGTTTTAAAGGGGAGCATGGTCATTTCCATATTTTTGTTCAATTAGTAAATAAACGGGCTACTAAAAAAGAATGGTCACACCTAGTTGCATTAGCAATGGATAATATGGGGCAGCCACTAGGCTGGTTTACTGTTAATCAGTGGGTAACAGGTGAGAAATGGCAATATGAAGAGGTTTTATCTCTATTCTTGGATGCGATACCTTATGATAAACTTGGCGATCAAGCTTCAAGTAAAACGGCATTAGTTGAAACGTGGCTATTATCTTTGCTGGCGGTAAGTCAGCATCAAGTGAGGCATGTTCTTATCGAGCGAGACAAACACGTAGAGAAAATACAATCACGTGATAAAAATCATGATGTTAAACAAGATAAAGGTGTTTATCTGTTGTCGCAAACCCCAATTAATTTAATTGAATTATTAGATATTGATAATAATCGCATAATTTAAGCAACAGAACTTGAATATACAATAAAAAGTCGGTAAAATTGCGACTCTTTGAAAGGTTGGGTATTTTGGTAGCTGTCCTACAGCCGCTGGGGTAATCCAGAATTTAACTCGTAGCTTTTTAAAATTATAAGGCTACACGATAAAGTTGGAGTTTTTAATGTCATTATCACTAGAACAAACACAAGAAGTAATCAAGAAATACCAGCGCTCAGAAGGCGATACCGGTTCTGCAGAAGTGCAAGTTGCTTTATTAACAGCACGTATTGCAAATCTATCGGGTCACTTCGAAAAAAACATTCATGATCATCATTCACGTCAGGGTCTACTTAAAATGGTAAGTGGTCGTCGTAAAATGTTAGATTATTTGAAAAAGAAAGATATCACGCGATACCGTGAGTTGATCGCTAGCCTTGGCCTACGTCGTTAAG
>CAYTAM010000015.1:11735-14161 GCA_964435685.1 uncultured Methylophaga sp.
TTAAGTTTGCTAGTAGCAATACATAATATGTATAACACCATGCTTTCGTTATTTATCGGTTGCAGGGTTAGTATTTAAAAATACGCCCCCGAAGTCTTATGGCCTCGGGGGCGTATTTGTTTAGAAATTTTAAATTAAAAAGTTTATTGAAGTGTTTTCACGATAAGTATTTTTTGTCAGGACAAGGCAAAAATAATTGAAAAAGCGCAGTTTACTAATGTAAATGAGCATTTTGAAATTGTTTTTAATGCAGGCATGGTGAAAAAGACGACTCGTGTAAAGGCTTCATGCGGAATAGGCCGTGATAAACGATGAGGAATAAAAAAGTGAAATCAGTAATAAAATCGGTTCAATATGGCGACCATACCTTAACACTTGAAACAGGTAAAGTAGCACGTCAAGCAAGCGGAGCAATTATTGCTAGCTTGGGTGAAACATCAGTTATGGTGACTGTTGTGGGTAAAAAGAAGGTTCAACCAGGGCAAGACTTCTTCCCATTGACTGTGAACTACCAAGAGCGTACTTACTCAGCAGGTAAAATACCCGGCGGTTTCTTTAAACGCGAAGGTCGTCCTTCTGAGAAAGAAACACTGACTTGTCGTTTGATTGATCGACCACTACGTCCATTGTTCCCGAAAGGCTTTTTGAACGAAGTGCAAGTTATCGCTACGGTTATGGCATTAGATCCTGCTATTGATCCTGATATTCCTGCAATGATTGGTGCATCAGCTGCCTTAGCAATTTCAGGTATTCCATTTAACGGCCCTATCGGTGGCGCACGTGTGGGTTATATTGATGGCGAATATGTACTTAATCCAAGCAAACAGCAATTAGCAACAAGCGACTTAGATTTAATGGTTGCAGGTACAAATAGTGCCGTATTAATGGTTGAATCTGAAGCGGCTGAACTATCAGAAGAAATAATGCTAGGCTCAGTGATGTTTGGTCATGACAAATTGCAAGCAGCGATTAGCTTAATCAATGACTTAAAAGCAGAAGTAGGTAAAGAAGCATGGGATTGGACTGCACCAGAAAAAGATGCCTCTATTTATGAAGCAGTAAAACAAAAAGCATACTCAGGTATTGAAGCGGCATACCTAATCAGCGATAAACTAGCACGTCAAGACGAGTTAGCTTCAGTTCGCAATGCAACAATTGAAGCATTAGCTTTAGAAAATGACACATTACCTGTTGATGAAATTACCGGCGCATTTGCTAAGATTGAAAAAGAATTAGTGCGTGGCAAAATTATTGCGGGCGAACCACGTATTGATGGTCGTGATACTTCAACAGTTCGTCAAGTTACTGTTGAAACAACTGTGTTACCACGTGTACACGGCAGCGCATTATTCACCCGTGGTGAAACACAAGCGATTGTGGTGGCGACATTAGGTGCTGAACGTGATGCACAAATGATTGATGCAGTTGAAGGTGAATACCGTGATCGCTTCATGTTGCATTACAACTTTCCTCCATTCTGTGTGGGTGAAACAGGTTTTGTTGGTTCGCCTAAGCGTCGTGAAATCGGTCATGGTAAATTAGCAAAACGAGGCATTATGGCCGTTATGCCCTCAGCTGAAGATTTCCCGTATGTTATCCGTGTTGTGTCAGAAATCACCGAATCTAACGGTTCAAGCTCTATGGCATCGGTATGTGGTACAAGTTTAGCGTTAATGGATGCGGGCGTACCCATCAAGGCAGCTGTTGCCGGTATTGCGATGGGATTAATTAAAGAAGACAACGGTTATGCGGTATTGACTGATATCTTAGGTGATGAAGATCATCTTGGCGATATGGATTTTAAAGTAGCAGGTACGGCTAAAGGTATTACTGCACTGCAAATGGATATCAAGATTGAAGGTATCAATGAAGAAATCATGACAACGGCATTATCACAAGCACGTGATGGCCGTTTAACGATTCTTGAAACAATGAATGCTAATCTTTCATCACACCGTGAAGAGATGTCAGAATATGCGCCACGCATTATCACCATTAAAATCAATTCAGATAAGATCCGTGACGTAATTGGTAAAGGCGGTGCGACTATCCGTGCCTTAACTGAAGAGACAGGTGCAGTGATCGATATTGATGATGATGGTACGGTAAGAATTTTCTCATCAGATTTAAATGCAGGACAAGATGCACTACGCCGCATCGAAGATATTACTGCTGATGTTGAAGTAGGTCGTATCTATGAGGGTCGTGTTGCTAAATTAATGGACTTTGGTGCATTTGTAACAATTCTTCCCGGTAAAGATGGCTTAGTTCATATTTCACAAATCTCTGACGAGCGTGTTGAAAATGTCAGCGACAAATTATCTGAAGGTGATGTGATTCAAGTGAAAGTGCTTGAAGTTGACCGCCAAGGTCGTATTCGTTTAAGCATGAAAGCTGTGAACGAAGAAAGCTCAGACTAGATATTA
>CAYTAM010000016.1:0-14009 GCA_964435685.1 uncultured Methylophaga sp.
CCCTGCTAGAAAAGGTCTCGATTTAAGGAGATCTAAAAATCTAAGTGTGATTTAGGAAGTGATGAAAATAGTGCGTTTTTTCTATGATAAATTTATCATCCCCGAAATCTTACCCAGTCAAGCTGTGGGAGTGACGAAAAAGTGTAAAGCTGCACCTTCAATAGATACCAGAGGTGCCCTTAAGTAAATTACCCAAATTTATGCCGCCATTGAATAATATTATGCTCATCGCTCAGTTGTTGTTCTTGCTTTGCTTCTATTTGTGCTTCTTCTTGATGGTAGAGATCAATAAGCGCTTGCATTGCCTGTTTTTTACTACGTGCTTGCTGCCATAAGGCGCGTTGCCGTTCTAAGTGATTATATTTCGTTTCAACTTGATGCTGCTGTACTTGAATCGCTTGATCAAGCTGAACAAGGAAACTTCTGAGCTCTAATACTTTTTGTGCACTCATTACCACGGTATCACCCTGCCTAAATCTAGCTAAATATTCACCTTTATAATGATGTAACTCTTCTAGTTGCCGCTGCTCTTGTTGCCATGCCGCATTGGCTTCGCCCATTTTCACTAGCGCCGAATCTGTTGCCTTAATAGCAATATTTATAACAGGATCTAGTCGTTTTGAACGTTTCATGGTTCCACCTTATCAGTTTTATTGCTAGGCAACATTGAAGTAGTCGTTGTTTTTAGAACTGCCCATTATTATTCTGCATTTGATTAATAGTTACAGCTGGCTGCATAGTGGCATTGTTAACTTGAGTAATCGGCTGCTGCATGGTGTGTTGTAAATTAGTCTCACTTTGTTGCCAATTCACCGCTTCATCCATTTGCTGTTTTATCAAATCTTGTAGACTTGGGTGAAGCGCTATCGCTTCATCAATTTTAGGATCACTGCCCATGGTATAAGCACCCACATTAATTAGATCTTGGTTTTGCCGATAGGTAGCAAATATTTGTTTGAACATTTGAGCATGTTCTAAATGCTGTTTTGATACAATTTGTGGCATCACCCGGCTAATGGATGCTTCAACATCTATTGCAGGGTATTGCCCCGCCTCAGCCAAGCGGCGAGATAATACAATATGCCCATCTAATATTGCTCGGGCGGCATCGGCAACAGGATCTTGTTGATCATCGCCTTCTGTTAACACCGTATAAATTGCGGTAATGGCGCCGCCGCCTTCAGCACCATTACCTGCTCGCTCAACTAATTTCGGTAGCAATGAAAATACCGAGGGTGGATAACCTTTGGTTGCTGGAGGCTCACCAATCGCTAAGGCTATTTCACGTTGTGCCTGTGCATAACGTGTTAATGAATCCATTAATAATAATACTTGTTTACCCTGATCACGGAAATATTCGGCAATACTAGTGGCTAACATTGCACCATGTAAACGCATCAACGGTGAATGGTCAGCTGGCGATGCCACTACTACAGCGCGTTCCATGCCTTCAGTACCCAAAATTTCCTCAATAAATTCTTTTACTTCTCGACCACGTTCACCGATTAAACCAACGACAATGACATCCGCTTCGGTGAAGCGTGTCATCATGCCTAATAAAATACTTTTACCCACGCCACTGCCTGCAAATAAGCCCATTCGCTGACCGCGACCAATACTTAATAAAGCATTAATTGCTTGTACTCCCACATCTAGATGTTGCCGCACAGGGGATCGATCTAATGGATTAATCGGCTCACCATGCAACGATACGCTGTCGGTTACTTTTAAGGGCCCTTTACCATCAAGTGGCTTGCAGGCACCATCAACAACTCGGCCTAATAAAGCGTCACCAACGGGCACTTTTGAATCGCTACGAAGTGGTCGGACACGGGCGCTGGGCACTAAGCCGCGGACATCACCAATAGGCATTAGATAAAGCGTATCTCCTGCAAAACCAACGACTTCAGCTTCGATAGGTTGTCCATCAGCACCTTGTATTTCGCAGCGACTACCGATGGCAGCTTGAAAGCCGACAGCTTCTAAAGTCAGCCCCACCATTCGTGTTAATCTACCCTCAATAGCAAGCACTTCTGAAGGATCTGCATCCAGTCGTTGCTGGTAATCTTTTAAGCTACGACGTAAATTTTCATTACGATTGATGACATTACTCACTGCTATCATCACTTCTTTCTTCGCCTAATAGCTTATTTATAACACTACTTAATCGTGCTTCAACAGTGGCATCAATTGTAGTATCAGCTGTTTCTAAGCGCACCCCACCTCGGGTGAGTAGCGGATCTTCAATCCACTGCCAGCGACTATCATCATGATCCATAGCTAGACCTGTTTTTACTAACTCGACATCTTGTGGGTTGAGAAATACTTTTAATTTTCTATCGTTGACCGGTAGAACGGATAGGGCGGCTCGCATCGCGCCAATCACATGATCAGGCTGCGTTTTTAGTTCACGCCGAACAAGCTGCCTTGTCATTGTCATCACAAGGCTTATCAAGTCATTTTCAAGATCTTGATCAAGCTCTTGGATCGGTTCATTAAGTGAACTCAGCAATTTTTGCAAAGAAGCAAGTTGTTGAGAAATTTGTTGCTGACCTGCCTGATGCCCTGCTTTTTCACCCTTTTCAAATCCTGCTTTATAGCCTTCTAATTCAGCTTGTTTTTGTAACGCTTCAATACCTTCAAGCGTTAACAGTGCAGGGTCATCAACATCATTAACAGCAACCATTTGAGGTACTTGCCAACGTTGATACGCGGTATCAATCTCTTCGTCTGATATTAGATCTGCTTGCTGGGTAATCAATTCATCCTTAGAGGAAGTCATCTCCACCACTGCCTCCTAACATGATTTCACCTTTATCTGATAGGGAGCGTGCTGCGGTTAGAATGCCTTTCTGAGCGGCTTCAACATCGCTAACACGCACTGGAGGCATCGCTTCTAAATCATCACGCAACATTTCGGCGGCACGCTGTGACATATTCGATAAGAATTTCTCTCTCAATGCCTCATCAGCACCTTTCAATGCTAATTGTAATTGGTCTGTTTGAATCTCACGCATCAATGTCTGTATACCACGATCATCAATATCAATTAAATTATCAAATACAAACATAAGATCTTCAATATTTTGACCCAAATCAGGTTCTGTTTCTTTAATTTGTTCCATGATAGTAGCTTCAACACTACCTTCAACAAAGTTAAGAATATCTGCTGCAGTTTTAATACCGCCAACGGTGGCTGTTTGACCGCCGGCATTACCACTAAATTGTTTTTCTAAAATATCGTTTAATTCGCTTAATGCCGCAGGCTGTACACCATCTAAGGTTGCGATCCTTAATAAAATATTAGCTTGATCCCGACCAGGGAACATAGACAATACCGAAGCCGCTTGGTCAGGATCTAAAAAAGAGCACACAATAGCTATAATCTGCGGGTGCTCCAAGCGAACCACTTCATAGATCCCGCGTGCATCCATCCATTTAAGTTGTTCTAAGCCCGAAGTATTACCACCCGCTAAAATGCGATCAAGTAAATTACCCGCCTTATCTTCACCTAATGCGCCCACCAGCATTTTACGCACATAGTCATGAGAACCAATACCCAGACCTGTTTCTTGCTCAACAGTTGCTACAAAGTTATCAATAACGCCTTGTACTTCTTCACGGGTAACATTGGTTAATGTTGCCATTGCTTGGCCAACCTGCTGCACCTCTTTTGGACCCATATGCTTGAGCACCTCAGCAGCAGGCTCCTCACCTAGTGAGCGTAAAAACACTGCGGCTTGTTCTGTGCCTGTTAATTTCCTAGCTTCTTCAGCCATTATGCTGCCGTCCAGTTTTTAACCACTTGTGCCACCAATGCAGGATCTTGCTGCACTAAACTGCGTACATTGGTCATTTGTGATTCCATCTCGTCAGAGCCTGTTGTTATTTTGGCAAGATCATCATGTGTTGCAGCCGCCGCCATTTGTGCTTGACTTGCTTGCCCATTACTCTGGTTATTTGCTACTACAGGTACAGTATTTAAATCTCTAAATGCAGGTATTATCACCTTAAAAATTAGAAATAACACCAATAATGCACCCAATACTTGCCTGGCAATATCCCACACCCACGCTTGCTTCCAAATAGCTATTTCAGGTAACGGCTCGATAGCCTCTGGGGTAATAAATGGCGCATTAACTATATTTAAACTATCGCCTCGCGCTTGGCTAAAACCAATAGCCTTCATCACTAACGCATTAATACGCGTCATTTCAGCCTCTGATAATGCCGTTGTCACCACATTACCCTCATCATCAACACTGCGCTTTTCATCAACCAATACCGCTACACTTAATCGGCTAATCTGACCGGGAGAAAATCGAGTATGGCTAATGGTTCTATCTAATTCAAAATTACGAGTGCTGCTCTTACTTGAGCTACCGGGCTTCGTTGTTGTGCCAGTCGTCGTTTCTTGCGTTATTACTTCCGGAGCAACACCTCCACCTGGAGGTTGATTACTCAGCGCACCAGGAACACCAAATGCGCCTGCCACACCCACTCGGGTATCTTCTTGAATCTGCTCACTACGCACCGCCACAAGATCAGGGTTATAACGCTCCTGCGTTTTCTCAACAATAGTGAAATCAACATCAGCCACCACTTGTGCTCGAACCCCTGCTAAACCAACAATAGGTGACAGGATGTCTTCGATCCGGCGGATATAAATTTGCTCTAATTTCTGCGTATATTGCAATTGATTATCACTCATCTCAATATTTTGGCTACGCTCAGTTCTAGTCCATAACTGCCCTTTTTGATCAACAATCGTGACATTATTACTGGTCATATTTGCCACACTTGAGGCGATCATATGGGTAATGGCGGCTACTTGCCCACGCTCCAAAGTTCGCCCTGCATGTAATTTTATTACCACCGATGCGGTGGGAGGTTTGCGTTCACGTACAAAAACCGATTGCTTGGGGGTAGCTAAATGTACTCGGGCACTATGTATATTTTGTAATTTTGAAACAGTGCGTGATAGCTCTTCTTCTAACGCATGCTGATAGCGTGCTCGTTCAATAAATTGGCTAGTGCCAAAACCTTGTTCGCCATTAAGCATTTCCATGCCTTGAGATGCACTTCTAGGCAAGCCCTCCGCAGCTAACTTTAAGCGTAAAGCTTGTATCTCAGAACTAGGCACCAAGATCGCTCCGCTATTTGGATCTAATCTATAAGCAATATTTGATTGTTGCAAAACAGCTACAACCTCTGAAGATTCTTGCGGTTGCATACCTGAAAACAACATTTGATAAGTGGGTGTTTGTGACCACATAAACACATAGCCACCTAAAGCAATGCTTGCTGCGATTGCCAATAAAAAGCCTATTTGCTTCATAACTGGCTGTCTTGATGCATTCGCTGTCATCGCGCCTATTGGTGTAGTTGCCATGGGTGTCGCAACAGGATTAGTGGTGACAGGTAAGTTTTCCATAATTTATTCTTCTTTAAATATTCAATTAAAAAAACAATTTAATGTGTTTGCGTATTTATATTTTTCTCTATAACAAGGCATTTTTGCACGGAGAATGTGCGCATATTGAAATATGTAAGTATTCGAGTACAAAAATAACGCAGGTAGGGAGGAAAAGATGAATACGTAAACATATTAAACAGGCATTCTCATTACTTGTTGATATGCCTCGACCAACTTGTTTCTTACTTGTAATGTCGCTTGAAAAGCAACCGAAGATTTCTGTGATGCAATCATTACATCTGCCAAGCTGACGTTGGCATCACCCATCTCAAATGCCGTACGTAATTTTCCTGCTGCTTGCTGTGTTTCATTCACCTTATCCACGGTTGTTTTCATTAGGCTGGAGAAATCAACCTCAGTGATACCCATATTTTGGGCTGACGGCAATCCATTTGTTTGCTGCGATGCCTGTGCCTGTGCCGCACGCATTTGTGTTAATAATTGATTCGGGTCAATTGCATTAATCATTTTTTATTCTCCATTTTTATCTGTTCGTTAGCTTTATGCAGACTTCTTGCCAATCTTCTCAGGGATCTCAATTCCCTCTTCTCTGAAACGTGATAATTTATAACGTAGTGTGCGCTCACTAATCCCTAACTCCTCTGCTGTAGCTCTTCTACTACAGCTATTTTTAGCTAAGGCATCTAAAATATGACGTTGTTCATGGCTGCGTAAATCATCACTCAAATTAGTATCAATGCGTACTTCGTCATTATTTTGGCTTGAAGATATTGCTGTCATTGATTCAAAAACCAAATCTTTTTCTGTTATTTTCGATCCTGATTGCAAAATAAGTGCGCGTTGTAAAACATTATCTAACTCACGTACATTACCTCGCCACTGATGTGCTAGTAACGCTTGTTGTCCCAGTGGCGTTATTTCTGGTGCTGTTCGCCCTGCTGACAAACAGTGTTTATCAAGGAGCCGCTCTGCCAAGGGCATAATATCTTCTGTGCGTTCACGCAATGGCTGTAAATGCAAAGGAAAAACATTTAAACGATAAAATAAATCTTCTCGGAAACGCCCCGCAATCACTTCTTCTCGCAGTGTTCTATTGGTTGTAGCCAATACACGTACATCCAGTGAAATAAGTTTACGACCACCAATACGTTCAACTTCTCGCTCTTGTAGTACCCGTAATAATTTCGCCTGTAAACTTAGATCAATTTCTGAAATCTCATCTAAAAGCAGCGTGCCTTGATGTGCTTGTTCAAATTTACCCGCATAGGCTTGGCTTGCTCCGGTAAATGCACCTTTTTCATAACCAAATAGTGTGGCCTCCAGCATATTCTCTGGAATTGCAGCACAATTAATAGCAATAAAAGGACCATCATTGCGAATGGAGTTTTGGTGTAGAAAATGGGCGAGCACTTCTTTACCTGTGCCACTTTCACCACTGATTAATACAGTCGCATCGGCATCGGCCACTCGGCGTGATAGTGTCAATAAATCACGTGAACTTTTAGCAACCGCAATCATATTTCCTTGAACTGTTGTTGTCCTAACATAACGCTGAACCCGTTCTAATAAATCCTCGGCTTCAAAGGGCTTAATCAAGTAATCACTTGCACCCTCATGCATTGCCTCAACCGCACCTTGAACTGTGCCGTACGCTGTCATCAATAAAACAGGCAGATCAGGTAGCATTGCTTTGGCTTTTTTCAATAAAGTATGGCCATTCATCGGCCGCATTTGCAAATCACTCAGCAATAAACCAAAGTGCTCATTTGCCAGTTTATCTAAGGCACTTTGCCCTTGATCGGTTGATGAAACCTCATAGCCCGCCAATTCTAAAGTATCACAAAGAGCACCGCGTAGATTGTCATCATCTTCAACTACTAAAATTGTTGATTTACTCATCGTTATTATCCCTTATTTCTGCATTATTTATAAGTGTTTTTATAGCTAGGTAAACGAATACAAAATGTACTGCCCTCACCCTCATCACTCTCAAACCATAACTCACCTTTATGGGCTTTAACGATGGATTGCACAATAGCTAAACCCAAACCTGTTCCTGACGATCGGGTAGTAAAAAAGGGGGTGAGTACCTTATCTTGTTCTTGTTCGGCTATGCCTACACCGTTATCCTCAATACTAATTTCAATGGATCCTGCATCGTCTTCATCTTGTATCTCTTCAATAAAAATTGTAATTTCGCCATCAACTTCACATGCCTGTCGAGCATTATTGACAAGATTATTTATTGCACTAGTAAGCGCTTCTTTACAGCCATATACATAACTATCTTCTAAGTTGTTTTGGATTGAAAAACGGAAGTTTTCACTCTCTAGTTGTGAAATAAACTGACGCTCGACATCTGCCAATAATTGATTAATTGATACTGGTGATGTTGCCGTCATATCGCCACGAGAAAAAGCCAGCATATCTTTAACCAATTGTTCCATATGACTGATACTGTCATGTAAGCGCTTGGCGAAACGTTGTCTCAACTTGGCATCGGTATCTTCTTTTAATAATGGCGCCAAGAATAATAACGCTGAAGACAGCGGGGTACGAATTTGATGGGCAAGGCGTGCCGCCATTTCACCCATTGCTGATAAACGCTGCAAATGTGAAATTTTTTGCTGCAAGTCATGTGTTTCTGTTACGTCTTGCAACAGCACAATTTGACCCGATTCGCCATCAAGAGGGCTGGTAGAAATATGCAGTAAACGCCCATCCTTTAATGAAACGTCATGGCCATCGTCGGCTTGTGGAGCAAAAGCATATTGGATCACCTGGGACCATTGTTGACCTTCAAGTAATTCACCTAAAAAATCTACTGCTGCAATATTACTTTGCTGAATTCTGCCTTCGCCGTCCAATACAACGACACCGCCGGGCAGCACCTCTAATAAGCGTGTTAATCGTCCAGCTAAACGAGTGGCATGCTCAAACTGTTGATTTTGTTTATGACGACTTAACATCAACTCAGTCGTTAATGTATTGTGACTGCTGTTCATTGACCAATCATGATCTGAAAACGCATGAACTGCATTGTTTTCAGAGTCAGCTTCACCGCTTAGCAGTTTTACACTCATTATCTTGCTCCCATATCACTCTTTTATCGTGATTGAGCAAAATTCATGCCTATAGATATTATATGTTAATAATCATTATGTTATGAGGAGCACGTCAAAGTGATGACGTTACGGTTGGGTTATACTCAAGCTACCTGAACTGCAGATTTCTTAGCCGTCGGCTTGGCAATAGCCTCGTTATTCCAGCATGCTTTAGCTGGGATCTATGATCACAAGTATAAGTTAACCTGAAGTCTGGATAGGCTAGTCACTGTCACGTTGAATATTATATTTACGCATTTTTTCAACCAAGGTGGTGCGACGCATTTTTAATTTCCCTGCTGCATGTGCTACTACACCTTCGGCATCTTCTAATGCTTGCTTAATTAATACGTATTCAAGATTAGCTAAGTGCTCTTTTAAATCTAATCCTTCTTCAGGTAAACTTTCAAGATCATTAACTTGTGACACCGATTGGCTTTGTTGGGTTACTTTTCCCACACCTTCTACTTTTGAAGCTGCCATCTCTTTTGGTGCCGGAATTTGTGCTATCACCGTGATAACTGCATCAGGCAAATCATCACCTTGCAACTGAAATTTTTCAGGAAGATCCTCAAAATCTACCGTGCCATAAGGAAATAAAATCACCAATCGTTCAATTACATTGGCTAGTTCTCGAACATTGCCTGGCCAGTCATAACGACACAACGATCCCATTGCTGCCGCAGTTAGCCTGATGGTGCCACGGTTTTCATATTCAATTCTGGTAATCAACTCATTAATGAGTAGAGGAATATCTTCTGGGCGTTCACGCAATGCTGGCATCTCAATGGGGAACACATTTAATCGGTAGAATAAATCTTCTCTAAACCGACCCTCAGTAATATGCTCTTCTAAATTCCGATGTGTTGCCGCAATAACTCGTACATTGGTTTTTAATGTTTTGCTACTACCCACGCGTTCATAACTCCGCTCTTGTAATACCCGCAAAAGTTTCACCTGCATCGGCAGTGGCATATCACCAATTTCATCTAAAAACAGTGTGCCATTTTCAGCCATTTCAAAACGACCTTTTCGGGCAGTGATCGCCCCCGTAAACGCACCTTTTTCATGGCCAAATAATTCACTTTCTAATAACTCAGCAGGAATGGCGCCACAGTTAATCGGCACAAAAGGTTTGTCACGACGAGAGGACAGATGGTGTAAATTACGTGCTACCACCTCTTTACCTGTTCCTGATTCACCTAAGATCAATACATTGGCTTTTGAATCAGACACCTGATCAATCATGGTCTGCACCGCTTTCATCAATCGACTATTACCCACTAATCTACGAAAGTCATAGCCGTCTTGTTGACCTGCTGACTCATTCTGCCCACGGTAAATTGTAGCTTGTTGTAAGGCATTGCTTAATTGAGGATATTTAACAGGAAAACGTAATACACCTAATGTTCCAGGGAAATCAGTCATATCAGACCCCGAAAATTCAAGCTGGAAAACAGCAATACGTGCTTCATTATTAACTAAATCTCGCAGTACCTGTTTGGTTTGGTGTTTATCACCACAATCGCCCACAATCGCCATAACAATATCAGATAACTCACCGGCATCTTCAAACCAAAGATCCGGCTTTTCAACAATAATGGGAGTACAGTTAATAAATTCAACTAAGGTTGATAAGATATCCCTGCGATCGTGATCAACGTCTATCAAGACTACATTATTGCCGCTCATGCACACCCCAAAACTTAAAGTTATATCGATATAAATAACATAAGCTATTCATTGAGATGGAGTTAAACACTTTTTTATGGGGTTGTCAAAAAAATGACGTTTATTGTTTAGTTTTTTTGCGGGATAGCACTTTTACAGTGCGCGATATGTAAGCTCGGTGAAATAATTATTTTGCTGTGTTATTGCTACTGGGAGTATGCTTGAGCCACTTTATTATTTTTTCTAAAACCTTGTAATTCATCAGCGATGATATTACGTTGTTTTAAACATAGTGATTCAAGCTTGCTGTTGAGAACAATTAACTCATTCATTTGCGTTTGCAAATCATTATAGTCACTTTCTAATAACACTACATTTTCAAGGCTGATGTTTTTGATCAATACTTGTCTTTCTGCCTCTAATTCTGAAAACGTCTCCCAATTAGACTCTTTAGAAAGCGTTAGTAACTGCTTACTTTTTTTTATAGCCTTGCTAATTATATCAAATGAAAATTCCATTTTTATCTCCTTATTAAAACTACGATGTTGTGTTGTGATGCTGTTGAGGAATAGCATCCCATCCTGATTTTATTTGTAGCATTAATTGAGCCACTTCATCTAATACCGCTGGGTCATCTTTGATATTAGCTTCTAATAAGCGCTGTTCCATATAATTATAAAGGTTTAATAAGTTACGGGCAAACTCACCGCCCACCTCAACATTCAAGCATGATCTCAAGCTATCAATAATTGAGATAGCCCAGCTAATTTGCTCACCTTTTTTAGCAATATCCTTATTATTCATAAATCCCTTTGCCGCTAAAATCTTTTCAAGTGCACCTTCCATTAACATTTGCACTAAACGATGAGGCGATGCACCTTCAACACTACCGTGAACATGATTTTGACGGTATTGTTGCATTGCAGCATTGGCATTCATATTTTTATCCTTTTTCATATATTTAACAACGCGATTGCACGCTGCTTTCACCTAATATATCGTCAGCATAAATTTTTTCTATAGCAAAATAATTAAAAACATTCAATTTAATTACCTCCGGTTAATAGAATTAGGTTTAGGTAAGTTTTCTAACTGTGCTGTCAAAAAATTACCGGTAGATTGTAGCTGGGCAACCAAAATATCCATTGCGGTAAACTGGGCACGTAAACGTACTTCTAATGTGGCTAAGCGCTGATCTAAACGCTCCCGATCATCAGCAATAGCGTCAATAGTTGATTTTATCCCTTCTGTACGAGAAGTCAAAATACCACTATCTGAAGAAATATAGCGTTCCAAGATCCCATCTAGTGATTTTGCCAAACCTTTCTCAGCAGAAAACAATTGTGACACCGCAGTAAAGTCTGCCGTCATTACGCTATCTAATTTTGCCGAATCAACGACTAAATTCCCACTATCATCTGTAGTAATACCTATACTTACCAAAGAATCAAAATTCAAACCCGCTACCGGGCTGGTTATTGCTTGCCTTATTTGATTTTGAACGCCACGCAATGCTGAATCACCTAACAAGGTGCCCGCAACACCGGTTTCAGCATTAAAAGAAGAGAGCGCAGCCATAGTATCAGCCAAGGAGTTATATGCCGCCACAAAACTATTAACATTACTGATAAGCCCGCCTTTATCCAAGCCTATCGCCAGTGATTCAACTGCTCCCGACGATTCGGATTTAAGCGTAAAGCTCACCCCAGTAATCACATCAGAGAAGGTGTTACTATCTCTAGTTACCGTTTGACTATCAACCTTGATAATTGCATCTTGTGCAAGGTGTATTGAAGTTAAGTTGCCTGTTGCTAACCGTGACAAACCTGTAGCATCAGTATGATTGCCGTCATCATCAGTAGCTACAATAGCTATTGCATTGGTCGCACCCAACTTATCAGCTGTCAGCACTAAACGCGTTCCGCCATCAACATTAATAATTGATGCGGTCACCCCAGGATTATCGCTGGCTGAGTTAATTGCATCTCGCAGACCCGCCAAAGTATTATTTTCACTATCAACAGTAAGCTGGAATGTCTCAGCGCCTAAACTAATAGCCAAGTTACCCGTACCCACCACCGCATCAGCAGACGTAAAATCACCCGAACGTGATTTAGCTGATGTAGCTAGCTGAACAACTTCAATAGCATAATTTCCAGGCACCGCTGTTTCATCAGCAGTGGCAGAAAAAATTTTGGGATCACTGGATGTTGATGTCCTACCTAAGAAATCCGCAGGATCATTCAACTCTTTAACACTAGCCTGAAACGTACTCAAGGCACTCTTCAAACTACCATATGCAGATAAATCAGCCTGTAGCGTAGCCTCTTTCCTATTAAAGCGACTTGTAGCAGGCGCACCTTCAGCTGCCACCAACTGGCTGACGATGCTTGCAATGTCCAATCCTGAACCAATACCACCTGCTGTAATTGCCATTTGCTACTCCTATTTGTCCACTTTAAGGAAGCGCTGAACAAGCCATCAACTCATACCTCACGCCTAAAATATCCAGTTTATTCGTGAAAAACACTTCGCAATAGCACGCTATTACCCGCATTTCTCGCCTTAAAACTGAACATTTTTGACGCAAGCTATTTACCTTGGCGGTTACTTCGTTTCATCCAGACTTTTTAAGCTTGTGAACTAAATAAATTTACTACATCATCTTTATGCTCTGCTATTTGCCGAGCAATCACTAATGTCTCCTCTGAAGGGAACTGGCGAATAATTTCTTCAGTGTTTTTATCTAACACTGTTACCACCTCTTTGCCACTACCTTCATCAATTGTAAACTGCAAACTTCGTTCCAATTTTTGCATATACTCATTAATTTGAGCGACAGCATTTTGCAATGACTCTGTAGTATTCTCATCCTGAGGTTTTAGCGTTACCTTGTCTGTCTCAGCCTGCTGCGGTTTTTCGACTAGCTTTGACTCAACGGATGATATCTTAGTTGACGGTAAGCCCTCCAAAGCAATGGGCTTAACTTGATTAGTTATAATCTCCATAACACTACCTCCTTAATATTTCTAAAGAGAAATGGTGAGCCAATATCCCTAGGCTCACCATTATCATGACTATTACCCTAATAAGCTTAGTACATTTTGTGGAACCGAATTAGCCTGAGCTAACATCGCGGTACCTGCTTGTTGCAGAATTTGCGCACGTGTTAAGTTGGCAGTTTCTGAGGCAAAGTCAGCGTCAAGAATACGACTGCGTGCAGCACTTAGGTTCTCTACTGCTGTACTCAAGTTATTGATAGTAGATTCAAAACGGTTTTGAATCGCACCAAAGGTACTGCGTAACTCACTGAGTGAACCTAATGCAGTATCTAATCGGCGAATAGCATCATTAGAATTAGCTATCGATGTAACATTCACCGTACCTAAACTTCCTGCCGCTGCCGTCGTTGCCGCCAAGCCTATGGTTGTGAGACCTGCGGCTCCTGTCACAGTAACCGTTTCAGCCGAGTTAATGGTGACCGTGCCGTCACTCTCTAAGGTAGCTGTGCCGGTTCCTGCCATCGCAGTGTTCATGGCATCAACAACTGCTTGTGCACTGGTGTAACTGCCATTGGCTACAGCAACGGCGGTTGCATCACCAATTTGAATACTAAAGTCATCATTAATAGTCAAGGTTGCACCATCGGTACCTGCGGTAGCAGTACCACCCGTAGTAAAGGTAGCCGCATCTGTACCGCCTATTACCGGTGCTGTACTTGTTGAACCGGTGGCCGTTGTAGCAATCGTTAATACCCCTGCACCATTACCTGATACCGCATAAGCACCTGCACTTTG
>CAYTAM010000017.1:0-13851 GCA_964435685.1 uncultured Methylophaga sp.
CCTTGATAGCCACTAAAATAAAGGCTCTGGGTAAAACAATCACGACATTTCACTTGAAGATGAGATGCGTTCATCATCAAGCCTATGTAATTCATAGGGTGTTTGACTATCTTATCCCGTTCTCAGGTTATTTAATTAATATTAGAGGAGTATATTATGGCATCTTTAAAAACACTTGCAAAAGCACTCACATTTTCTTCATTGGTTTTCTTACTAGCTTGCTCAAGCCCGCTCGCGGAAATAAGCCCACAACAAGCGGTAGAAATAGTTGAAAATAGCAACGCTATAATTATTGATGTGCGTACCCAAGAGGAATGGGATGCAGGACATATTCCGGGTGCAATTCATATTCCTTTAAGTGAAGTGAAAGATCGTATTGATGAGTTTAAGGCATATGAAGGACAACCAATTGTAATGCAATGTCGTAGTGGTAGGCGCTCTGCTACCGCGGGTAAAATTTTAGTAGAAGCGGGTTATGCAGATGTGTCAACTTTAACGGGCGGTATTATTGCTTGGAAAAAAGAAAATTTACCTGTGAAATAATAAATTCAGTGTTTTCAATATAAAAAGCACTAGGCAAAAGAGTGTGAACACTTTATGATCGCATTCCTTAAGTTTAAAAAACATTAATTATTTAGGAATATTTATGAGCAAAATTACAGTTGATAGTAAGCCAAGTGACGCACTTTTAAAAGATATGGGCGTGGCTAATTGGCCAACATGGGAAAAAGAAGTATCGGTTTTTCCATGGGAGTTCACTACTACAGAAACAGCATTTATCTTAGAAGGTGAATGTGTAATGACACCCGATGATGGCGGTGAAGCAACAACATTTACCGTAGGTGACTTGGTAGTGTTTCCTAAGGGCTACAAAGGCACATGGGAAGTTAAAAAAGCATTGAAAAAGCATTACCAGCACAGCTAAATTTAGTGACAATTAAAGTCAGGTAGCCTTAATGCGTGCCTGACTTTTTAATTAAGCCATTCAACCAACACCGCCTCTGGTATGATCTTCCTCTTTAATTGCGGTATTCCCCAAATATGGTCAATGATAACTTTTCATCTCTTTCAATTTCGCCAGCACAAGTAGCCAATTTAACGTCATTAGGCTATAAAAAAATGACGCCGATTCAGGCGCAGAGTTTACCGAAGATCCTAACAGGCAAAGATGTTATTGCCCAAGCAAAAACGGGTAGTGGTAAAACCGCTGCATTTGGAATTGGTTTATTGCAAAACATTAACCCCCGCTTTTTTGGGGTGCAAGCATTGGTTATTTGCCCTACGCGCGAATTAGCCGATCAAGTAAGTAAAGAAATCCGTCGTTTAGCGCGTTTTACTCAAAACATTAAACTAGTATTATTATGTGGCGGTAAGCCGTTAGGCCCTCAAATTGGTTCGCTTGAGCATGGTGCTCATATTGTGGTGGGCACGCCGGGCCGTTTACACGATCATTTGAAAAAAGGCACATTGAAACTTGATGGTTTAAAAACACTGGTATTAGATGAAGCGGATCGGATGTTAGATATGGGATTCGCTGATGCAATGAAAGAGATTATTTCATACACACCTTCAAACCGACAAACCCTACTTTTTTCTGCGACTTATCCTGATAGCATTGAAAAAATGAGCCGGTCTTTTCAGCATGATCCGGTTCGGGTTACTGTTGAATCAAAGCACAATGAAAATGTTATTGAGCAGCTATTTTATGAGGTTAAAAAACACCAGAGAAATACAACTTTATTAGCGTTGTTTGAGCATTATCATCCAGCAAATGCGATTGTTTTTTGTCATACCAAAAAACAGTGTGCTGAAGTGGCAGATTATTTACGTGAATACCGTATTGATGCGCTGGCTATTCACGGTGATTTAGATCAGCGTGATCGTGATCAAGTATTAGTGCGCTTTGCTAACAATAGTTGCCCGGTGCTAGTAGCCACTGACGTAGCAGCGCGCGGCTTGGATATTAAATCACTGCAAGCGGTGATTAATTATGAATTGCCCCGCGATCCTGAAATTTATGTGCATCGAATTGGTAGAACTGGGCGGGCAGGTGAAAAGGGCATTGCTTTGAGTATATTTACTCAATCTGAAGTGGTGCGCGTTAATGCTATTGCTGACTATCAAAAGAAACCAAGTATTAGTGATGTACCGGAATCACTGGATCGCGATCCCAGCTACAGCTTGCAGGCCGAAATGGTGACGGTTCAGCTAGATACTGGTCGTAAAAGTAAATTAAGACCAGGTGATATTTTAGGTGCGTTGACAGGTGATGCTGGTTTAGCCGGATCACAAATTGGTAAAATCGATATTTTTGATATGTCGAGCTATGTTGCGATTGATCGTACAGCCTTGCGCCAAGCGATGAACTATTTGGCTGAAGGCAAGATAAAAGGGCGTAGTGTTCGCGCTCGTCAATTAAATAGTAATTCAGAAAATTAATAGACTCCCGCTAATCTTGTGCTCAGCTTGACTGGGTGTATATGCGGGAGTGACGTGTAAATTAGAGGTGATTTTAACTTGGCAGTAACAGATTTCTCAATTGGCCAGCGTTGGGTTAGTAACGGTGAAGCAGATTTAGGTTTAGGCTTGATAAAAGAAATAAGTGGTCGCCAGATTGCTGTGTTGTTTCCTGCATCGGCTGAACAACGTATCTATGCTGCCGATAATGCGCCATTAAGCCGTGTGCATTATCCTGAAGGTGATCGGGTTTCGACCAATGAAGATGTTTTTTTTACGATCACCGCTCGCCATCAATTGAATGATTGCTTTATTTACCAAGGCACTGATGACGAAGGTAATGAGATCAGCATTCATGAAATGGATCTCAATAGTTTTGTGCAATTTAGTCAGCCACAAGATCGTTTATTTGCGGGTCAAATTGATAAAAACAGTCAATTTGAATTACGGATTGAAGCCTTAGCTCACCAACACAAATTACAGCAATCATCGGCATTTGGCTTGATGGGCGCTCGTGTACAGCTATTACCTCATCAAATTTATATTGCTCACCAAGTGTCACAACGCTATGCACCGCGCGTGTTATTGGCTGATGAAGTGGGTCTAGGTAAGACCATTGAAGCAGGCTTGATCATCCATCAGCAACTCATTACCGAGCAGGCTAAACGAATATTGATAGTCGTACCCGATAGTTTAGTGCATCAATGGTTGGTAGAAATGCTGCGTCGATTTAATTTGCACTTTACTATTATGGATGAGGAGCGCCATCAGGCATTAGTCGAAGCAGATGAAGGCAATCCCTTTGATAGCGCACAATTGCTATTATGCCAGTTATCATTATTAACCACCCATCCAGATATTTATGATAATGCCATTATGGCTGATTGGGACTTGATGGTGGTAGATGAAGCACATCATTTACAATGGAATGAGCAACAAGTAAGCGCCGAATATCGCGCTATTGAAGATTTAGCACGCCAAGTTAGAGGTCTGTTATTGCTTACTGCCACACCCGAACAATTAGGCATAGCAAGCCATTTTGCTCGATTACGATTACTCGATCCAGATCGTTATTATGATTTAGCTAAATTTTGTCAGCAAGAGGAGGCTTATCAAGCGGTGAGCGAATTAGCCACTCAATTATTATCAGCTAAAACACCATTACAACTGCGGTTACTGCAAACAGAAATTGAGCAATATTTAGGTAAAGAAGCTTATAAAAAGTTGGTGCACACGGATGATTTTGATGCACAGCGAGATAAAGCTATTAACGCCTTATTAGATCGCCATGGTACAGGGCGGATCCTATTTAGAAACACCCGTGACGTAGTTGAAGGTTTTTCTGATCGGATCCTGCATAGCTATCCGCTGCTTACACCTCAGCACTATCTGCAAAACATTAAAGGTGCAGAGACTTTATCTTTATTGCAAGCAGAACAGTTATTGGGCGATGATTGGTTAACGCTTGACAGCCGTGTGGCATGGTTATCAACTTGGCTATCAGCACATAAAACAGATAAAGTATTAGTGATTTGCGCACAGGCTCAAACTGCACAACAACTAGAGCTTCACCTGCGCATAAGTCATGGCTTACGTACATCGGTATTTCACCAAGGACTCAGCTTAGTTAACCGTGATCGAGCGGCGGCTTATTTTGCTGACGAGGAAGACGGTGCACAAGTGATGATCTGTTCCGAAATTGGCAGTGAAGGGCGTAACTTTCAATTCTGCCATCATTTAGTATTATTTGATTTACCCTTGAACCCAGATCTCTTAGAGCAGCGAATAGGGCGTTTAGATCGCATAGGTCAACATCAAAATGTGCAGATTCATCTACCGTACTATCAAGGTTCAGCACAACATGTTTTACTAGATTGGTATCATCAAGGTATCAATGCGATAGAGCAGGTTTTCCCCGCAGGCAATGTAATTCAACACGCTCTACGGACAGAGCTTGTTGAATGTTTGTCTGACCCAATAAACAGCAAGAAAATAAAAAAATTAATTGTTAAAACTCAGTCTGTTACGGAGGAAACCTTAAAGTCACTTCAACAAGGGAGAAATCGCTTATTAGAATTAAATTCTTACAATAAATACCACGCTACAGAGCTGGTGGCTGATCTTGAAGAAGCAAGCCGATCAACAGAATTAAGCACATTTATGGATAAAGTATTTGATGAATATGGGGTGGATCAGCAAATACATAGTGCCGACAGTATTATTATTTCACCCAGTGACCATATGTTGCATCATCATTTTCCAGCATTGCCGGAAGAGGGTGTCACAGCAACCTATCAACGCCATCGTGCTCTAGTGCGAGAAGATATGGCTTTTTTAAGCTGGGAACATCCGATGGTAAGTGGCAGTCTGGATATGTTGATAAACAGCGATTTTGGTAATAGTGCCTTTTGCACACTTGAATATCACCAGCTGCCTGCGGGCACATTATTATTAGAAGCGATTTTTGTCTTAAAGTGTCCAGCACCGCGCTCACTGCAAATAAGCCGCTACCTGAATCATTCCTATTTACGCGTAGTAGTGAATGAAGCTGGGCTTGATTTTAATGACGTACTCACCGAGCCTGTGTTTAATTCACTGCTAGGTCGAATTCCAAAAGTAACAAAACAAGAACTGGTTAAGCAAGCTAGAAACAACATTAATGCACTTATTAGCCACGCACAGCAATGGGGAGAGCAGCAACAGTCCATGATTATTGAGCAGGCAATAGACACGATGAAAACTAGTTTGCAGCCTGAGCAAGATAGACTGGTTGCTCTGGCAGAGGTAAATGCTATGATTCGACCAGAAGAGATCGTGTATATTCAAGAGCTACAGCAAACAATTGTTGAAAACTTACAGGCAGCAAAATTAAGTTTAAATGCGATAAGAGTGGCAATTGTAACAGAAGCCTAGGAGCTTTTCCGCAGTAGGCTATCTATTCTCGGACAAGCTCCCAGCATGATAAATCGTGTCATAACTGTTACTGGCAAAGGAGAAATGATGTGTTAAAAAGTATTGTATTGCCCATTTTAATCATAGCGATTGCACTAGTTGGCTATATTGGAATGGTGTACTTTATGGAAGAAAAACCAACTATTGAAAAAGCAGAGAAGGTTTGGCAAGCTCACACAGCACCTGTCATCTTTCAAGATATTTCTCCAGAAATCACACTTTATGGACGTGTCGAAACACCCCGTACAGCGACATTAAGCGCGGCAATTTCAGCGGATGTTGTTGATGCTTCTGTTTTAGAAGGCACCGATGTTGAATTAGGGCAAACATTAATAACACTCGATGCGACAGATGTGCAAATAATGTTAACTCAGCGGCAAGCAGATTTAGCAGAAATTGATGCTTTAATGGCAAGTGAGAAAATGCGATCTGAACGTGATAAAGGTCTATTGAACAATGAAATGAAATTGCTGGAATTAACTGAAAATGCTGTCTATAGAGCACAAAAACTAGAAAAAAGTAAATTGGCATCCCAAGCAAACCTTGATGAATCTATGGTAGATAAACAGCGTCAAACCCTAGCAATTAAACGCTTGCAACATGATATTAATGAACACCCAGCACGATTGGCGGGGCTACACGCTAGGCAAGCGCGTGCTAAGGCATTATTACATCAGGCAGAGGTCGATTTAACGCGTGCAATTATTAAGGCTCCTTTTAGTGGACGTATTGCACGATTAAATGTTGCATCGGGTGATAGGGTACAGGTGGGAGATCCCCTGTTAATGCTTTATGATCTGACTAAATTAGAAGTACGGGCACAAATACCAGCACGTCATATTAAGTCTGTTCGTGTTCAATTAGAGCAGGGGGCGAAATCAAGTGCTATAGCACAGTTAAATGGCAAATTAGTAAGCTTTGAGTTGGCACGACTATCAGGTGAAATTCGCCAAGATAGTGGGGGAGTTGATGGGCTTTTTCAAGTGATGGACAAGATAAATTCACTCGCATTGGGTACATTTGTGGAATTGCAATTACAATTGGCTCAGCAATCAAATGTTATTGCCATTCCTTTTAATGCCTTGTATGAACTTGATCGTGTTTACCGCCTCAAAG
The DNA here is from genome assembly GCA_964435685.1 of uncultured Methylophaga sp. Lineage (GTDB taxonomy): Bacteria > Pseudomonadota > Gammaproteobacteria > Nitrosococcales > Methylophagaceae. The sequence continues at coordinate 6,526 of CAYTAM010000017.1, forward strand.
AGGGCTATTTAGAGGCAATAACAATTGAACGTGTCGGTGAATACCAAACGGCTAGTGGAGAGCACAAGCTACTGATCCGCAGTGAGAAGCTCACAGAGTCTGACTATATCATTACAACACAATTGCCTAATGCAATAACCGGTCTGCGCGTTGAATCTTTCCAGGAAATATTGAGTGAATAATCGCGATATTATAGGTTTATTTGCACAACATAAGGTTGCTTCAAACCTGCTAATGATCATGATGCTGATTGCCGGCATATTTTCTTTAAGCAAAATGAACACACAATTTTTCCCCACCTTTAATGTAGATCTAATTACGGTTCAAGTTGAATGGCGAGGTGCAAGTGCTGAAGATGTTCAACAATCAATTACCAATCGCTTAGAACAAGAATTTAAAACCCTTGATTTTATCGATGAAATGACCTCAACATCCGCATATGGGTTGTCATTGGTAACACTAGAATTTGAAGATAACACCAATATGGGGCCAGCACTTGATCAAGTAAAGGAACAAGTTGCACAATTGCGCAATCTTCCTAGTGATGCTGAGACGCCCAAAGTTACTTTAATAACGCCTTATGAATCCATCGCTCGCCTGTTAATTACCACCGAAGGTGATCTGACCGAGTTAACAAAGCTAACCCATAAAATTGAACGCGATTTATTAGATGCGGGTATTGCGCGTGTCTCTATTACCGGTTTGCCTGAAGAAGAGATTGCCATTCAATTAAGCACTCACAACCTAGAATCACTGGGTTTGAGTCTTGATCAAGTGGCTCAAAGGATTAATGATCTAAGTAAAGACTTGCCTGCAGGTGAAATTGGCATTGCCAGCACGGCAAGACAACTTCGAGGTTTGGAGAAGCGACAAGATACCCATGCCTTTGCCAATTTACCGATTAAAAGTGATGCTACCGGCGGTTTAATTGTATTAGAAGATGTAGCAACTATTGAGCGCCGACCTATGCGTAAGCAGGTTAGTGTCTTTTATCAAGGCAGGCCCGCAGTAGAGATCCAATTACAACGTACCGAACATGCTGACTCACTTGAATCCGCCAAGATTTTACAGCAATGGCTTGAAGATAATGAGTCCGATCTTCCTCAAGGTATAACCATCAAAGTTTATGATGAAAGTTGGAAGTTAATTAAAGAACGAATGAGCTTATTAGTGAGTAATGGCTTGGGCGGCTTACTGTTGGTTGTCGGTATTTTATTTTTGTTTTTACACGGGCGTGTTGCATTATGGGTGGCAATAGGGATCCCAGTTTCATTTATGGGAACCTTAGCGGCTATGCATTTGTTTGGTGGCTCAATTAACATGTTGAGTCTGTTCGCGCTCATTATGGCATTGGGTATCATTGTTGATGATGCCATTGTTGTTGGGGAAGATGCCCTGTCTCACTATCAATCAGGCGAAAACTCTTTACAAGCTGCAGAAGGGGGGGCAAGGAGAATGCTGTCCCCCGTTATTGCATCATCACTCACTACTATTGCATCGTTTCTGCCTTTAATGTTGGTGGGTGGCACCATGGGCACGATCTTATTTGATATTCCTTTCGTTATTGTCTGTGTGATTATTGCATCATTAATTGAAAGTTTTCTGGTGCTTCCCGGTCATTTACGCCATTCTTTTCAAAAAATACATCATGCCAAACCTTCAGCTATCAGACAATGGCTAGACGATAGATTCAATCACTTTCGCGATGAGATCTTTCGTCCTATTGTAACGACTGCGGTTAATTATCGGTGGGTTACGATCAGCATTGTTATTGCGATGCTGATTATGTGTTTAGGCTTACTTAACAGTGGTCGTTTACCGTTTACTTTTTTTCCTTCTCCAGAAGGCACAACTATTTATGCAAATGCTCGTTTTGTAGCGGGAACACCCTCGACGACAGTGGCTAGCTTTTTGGCCGACTTAAATAAAAGTTTAGATAAAACACATCAGCAGCTAGGAGGGGATTTAATTACAGTAAGTGTTACTCGATTAGGCAAAGCCAGTGTTGCTGGTGGAACTAGCTCGCGAGTAGCAGAACGGTTTGGCTCTATTCAGCTTGAATTGCTTTCACCCGATCTTCGAGATGTACGCAATAAACAATTTATTCGGCAATGGCGGGAAAATATCATACTTCCTCCTGGAATTGAGACCTTTACCTTATCAGAGCCACCCACCGGACCACCGGGGCGAAGTCTTGATATTAAACTGACCGGCGCTACGTCTGCAACACTCAAACTGGCGGCACAGGATGTGGCTGAAGAAATAAAAGGGATTGTGGGTGTTAGTGCAATAGAAGACGATATGCCTTATGGACAAGAGCAGTTAATTTATAAAATAAAAGGCCAAGGCATTGCGCTTGGGTTGACAATAAGTAGTATCGGCCAGCAATTACGCGCCGCATTTGACGGCCAGCTAGTGCAGATATTGCAAGATGGTGACGATGAGGTTGAAGTGCGGGTTATGTTGCCTGATAAGGAGCGTAATACCTTGGCGACACTAGAAAGCTTTATGGTTAGATTGCCGCATGGAGGCAGTGCTCCCTTATCCAGTGTAGTAGAGTTTGAAACAAAACGTGGCTTTGATGTATTGCGCCATAGTAATGGCAAACTGGCCATTCATGTCACCGCTACCGTAGACTCAGATCTAAACAATAGTGATGAGATCATTAATACATTAGAAAAAGAATTCATCGCTAACTTATCATCACGCTATGGGGTCGATGTGGTGTTTGAAGGCCGGGCAGAAGAGCAGGGCGATACCTTTGCTGATATGAAACAAGGTCTTATATTGGCATTTGTATTAATTTATTTAATATTAGCATGGGTATTTTCTTCTTATGGCTGGCCATTGGTAGTGATGGCAGCTATACCGTTTGGTTTAATTGGCGCATTGACAGGTCATTATATTCTGGGGATCGATCTCACTATTTTATCGTTATTTGGTATTTTTGGTTTATCAGGCATTGTGGTCAATGATTCCATTATCTTAGTGACTTTTTTCAAGCATCAACGAGAAGCGGGGATTGAAACAACGCAAGCCATTATCAATGCTGCAACCCAGCGTTTAAGAGCAGTGTTATTAACATCATTGACCACTATTGGAGGCTTAACACCGCTATTATTTGAAACCTCGGTACAAGCACAGTTTTTGATCCCTATGGCAGTGTCAATTTCATTTGGATTAATGTTTGCCACTGTTTTAGTGCTACTGGTTATTCCTGCATTATTATCGGTGCATGAAAGTATCGCTGATAAATTTACGCGCGTAGCGAATTAATTTGTTAGACTGATAACGGGTATAAATTCACATTTACTTATGGGCATCTCTAAAAACCTAAGTGTGATTTAGGGAATGCAGAAAATAGTGCATTTTTTACCCAAAAAGGAGGAGAATAGTGAACTATTTGACGAGTTTTTGGGTAAAAAAGGTGCTGTTTTATGCGTTTCATAAACTGTGCTTAGGTTTTTAGAGGTGTCCTTATGGAGCCTCTGAACAAGTCATGATGTTTTATCTTAGAAAATTTACTATAGGCTTTAGTCTTATAATAGCATTTATATCTTCGGTACATGCTGAAACCGTCGTGCTCGAACGATCTCAAGATCTGACACTAAATATACTGGTAGCAAAGCTTTATGAAAAAAATCCCACTTATAATGTTGAACTTGCCTACCAGCAACAAGCGACAGCCAACACGGATTTAGCAAATTCTCTATTTGCTGGTTCAGCCACAGTTTCACTTAGCCATTTTAATGATGTTATAGGTAGCAGTGATGGCTTTCAAGAATGGGAGTCAGGGATAGAGGCACCATTATGGTTACCAGGTCAGAAGCAACAGCAACTGCAATTAAGTGAATATTTATTAGCTGAAATCCCCTTTTATAAGCAGCAGGTTTTGCTAGCAATGTCAGCTAAAATACGTGATTTAATCTGGCAAATTGCTAAAGCAGAAGCAACATCAAAGCAAGCATATCAAACATGGCAATTAGCAAAAACACTAGAGCAAGATGTAAATATACGTGTTCAAGAAGGTGATTTGGCGGGAACAGAGGGCTTATTGGCAAAAACGCATACACTTGATATGCAAAGCCAGTATCTGCTGACAAATGCAAAACTAGCACAAAGCTTAGCAATTTATCAGCAAGTAAGCGGTGAGAAAAATTTACCCGCATTATTTGAAGAGGCATTATCAGACAAAACACAGGTTGAACCTTCGCACCCAATGCTAGCATTCTACGATCAAAAAGTTAGCACATTGCAAGCGAAACAAATGTTAGCACATTATGAAGATGCTACACCTCCTAGTATCTCTGTCGGCATAAGACGCGAGCGTGGTGATCATAGTGAAAGCTTTAATCATAGTTTAGGCTTAGGTATTAGCTTTACCTTTGATGATACGGTGTATCGGCAACCGGCAATAGCTAATGCAGCACGGGAAATAGCAGATCTTCAAGTGGCACGACAAAATTTAGCACTCGAATTAAATGAAAACTTAGTTTCATTTTTACAACAATTAAGCCTAAATCGACAACAGCTGCTATTAAATGAAGAGCATATAGATGCCACACAACGTTATTTAATCTTACAACAGCGCGCTTTTGATTTGGGGGAACTTGATTTATTTACCTTCTTAAATAGCCAAAAACTCGCTACAGAAAGCCTTAACCGTAAACAACAATTAGAAGTAGCTATTAAACAGACAATTGCGAATATAAATCAGGCTTTAGGTATTATTTTATAATGAAGGCTAACACCAATACATGGATCTTTAATTAAAATAATAGGCCTTGATCTATCGGGACTTGACAATTTTTAGAGGGTGAGCTAACAGCAGAACAAGGCATGATAAACTTACCGATACGCGTTGATTTAGATGATAGACCTAGGCAATTAGTCTGCTATGAGCATGGTAAAACTTCACAAACAAAATGGCAACTGGTTGAAGTCAAGAATAAGCGATCCAGAGTGTATTTTTATCCAAAAATAGGGCGAAGCCATCAATTACGCGTGCACTCAGCGCATGTAAAAGGATTAAATATGCCGATTATTGGTGATGATCTTTATGGTAAAAAGGCTAATCGCTTACATCTGCATGCGAAATCTTTAGCATTTAACCATCTGCTCACAATGAAAGAATGACATTTAAAATCGATCCTGAATTTTAATAATATTAAAATACAATGCATTACAGCTGATAGTTAATTAATATTATAGGTATGTTTTAGCCGAACCCCATCTTTTGTCTTTCAAGTTTCAGTTCAGCTCACTTACTTGTAAACAGATAATAATGATAAAAATATATTTCACGTAGCAAAAATTTGAACTGAACTTTAAAAGAACGAAACCGTGATGTAGGGGTAGGGGATGTTACTGCCGATATACCCAGATCCTCAGCTAAAATAGACGCACGCTTTAAATGGAGAGGATCGCTGACAATAATTGCGGTGCTCAAACCAGCAGATCTCATTAATCTCTTAGCCTGAATAAGATTTTCAACTGTACTTCGTGATTGTTTTTCAATCAGAATATTAGTGCTACTTACACCCTGGCGAATTGCATACTTTGCTGCTACTTCACTTTCTGCGAAAGGTGCGCCTGTTCCAAAACCACCGGTAAAGATTATTTTTGAGACCAGACCTTGTTGATACAGTGAAACAGCATGATCGATTCTCTCTTTAAATACAGGTGAAGGATTTTTGTGGTAAGCCGCCGCGCCAAGCACAATCGCACAATCTGACTTCTTAGCATGATCTTGAGAGCCATAATTCCAGATGCTAGCACCAATAAAAATCAGCCATGAACAAAGTACAATGATTAACCAAATTAGAGTGTTTCGAATACGGCGCATAATAGTTTTATTATATACCCAAACAAGCTAATGTTTCAGATAACAGCACACGCGAAGCGTCGCATAATGTATATTATGTAAAATCGAAGATGGCACGGAATTGGCTGTATAAAAACATTTAAAAGCCAAGGAATGATATGCACTTTCAAGATGCCCGACATCTTGCACGGATGAGCCGTGAAGAAGTATCACACTATTTAAACCTCCACCTACGAACAATCAACCGTTATGAAAAATCAGGAATAGCACCCAAGTCAGTTATCGAATGTCTAAAAATGATAAGCGGACAATTCCCCATGTTTCACAAAAAACAAAAAGACTTTGCCGGATGGCATTTTGGTAAAAATTATCTATGGTCAGATAATGGATATAAATTTACTGCAGGCGACATTATTGCGGGAAAATTTGCCTTGATTGAAATGGATATGCAATATCGAAAGCTAATAAGGCAGCAACAAAAGCAAAAAGAATATAAAGCAAGAATTGATAATATTATTCAGTTTCCAAAAATCAAGCGGCAATATTGATTGAAACTACTAATTCCAATCGAGTAGCAAAACCAATAAGCGTATCAAGTCTAAAGTCGTTAACCTTGCCCGCTCTTAATGCTGATATCCGAGATTGCCTAATATGTAATAACTCAGCCATTAAAGATTGGGTAACAACAGAGTCAAGACGTTGATTAATTTCAATCATTAATTGGGAGCGTAATTTTAAATTTTCACGCTTAACAAGATCATCCTCAAGTGCATCCCAAACGCTCATATATTTACTCATAACAATCCCTCCAAATTTTTAAAACGATTTTTAGCAAGATCCAAATCTTTTTTGGCTGTTTTTTGTGTCTTCTTCTGAAACGCATGTAAGACGATTACAGCGTTTAAATAACTGGCAATATAGATAACCCTATAAATTCCATTAACGTCCCTTATACGCACCTCCCTGACACCCTGCCCTATACTTTTCATGGACTTCCAGTCGATAGGATCCAAATCACGTTGAACTCGGTCTAACTGATAGCCAATTTCACGTTTAACAGAAAGCGGAAAATGCTTAATATCAGATAACGATGATGAAATAAACCTAATATCTTTCATAAGCTCATTATACAGGTAAAGAGATAGTAAGTCAAATGAAGGTAACACGCTCAAAAGCTCGTACAAGGTACAAATAAGGCGTTAAAATAAAATCAATGTAGGTTGGCTTGGGTTTTGGTACAAACATGCTGAGTTATATAGTGATTCCCAAGTTTGGGAACTTTGTCTAGTACTACATAGACGCAAATTCGCGTGTTCTCTTATAAGTTTTATCTCAGATACTATCTTTTCTTGCTCAGCTAAAGATGGAGTTTTTAGGGGGATGGCTTTAATTTTACTCTGGTTAAGGTTTTTTTGACGAACACCACGTCTTAGCTTCAACAACTCAGGTTTAGTCAAAAAACCACCGGCTAAAGCCGGTGGCTTGATATCGACACTGTAAGT